>NZ_CAWPQZ010000056.1:0-17643 GCF_963889785.1 Vibrio sp. S12_S33
GTACAACTGACGTAACTGGTGATATCTCTCTACCAGAAGGCGTAGAAATGGTAATGCCTGGTGACAACATCCAAATGGTTGTTGAGCTAATCTCTCCAATCGCGATGGACGAAGGTCTACGTTTCGCGATTCGCGAAGGTGGCCGTACAGTTGGTGCTGGTGTTGTTGCTAAAGTTATCGCTTAATTTCGATAATTTATGCACATACTGCATTGAAAAGGGAAGCTTCGGCTTCCCTTTTCTTTTACCGGAATATAGCAAAAAGACGACTTCTACTTACTTCACATATTTCCCTTGCTATATCTGCTTCCTTTCTATAATATTTGCCGTCCTTAATTCTCGGTCTTTTTCTTTCGTTCCTTGCTTCCTCTGGATGACCGAGCCAACTCAGGAAGCTGAATAATCCGTAAGGAGCAACCGATGCGTCATTATGAAATCGTATTCATGGTGCACCCAGATCAAAGCGAGCAAGTTGCTGGTATGATCGAGCGTTACACTGGTTCTATCACTGAAGCTGGCGGTACTATCCACCGTCTAGAAGATTGGGGTCGTCGTCAAATGGCTTACCCAATCAACAAGCTTCACAAAGCTCATTACGTTCTTATGAACGTTGAAGCTGGCCAAGCTGTGATTGACGAGTTAGAAACTGCTTTCCGTTTTAACGATGCAGTTCTACGTAACATGATCATGCGTACTAAAGCTGCTATCACAGAGCCATCTATCATGCTGAAAGCTAAAGAAGAGCGTTCTAAGCGTGAAGACACTCGTTTCGAAGCAGACGCAGAGTAATTGATTGTATGACCAATCGAATGGAGTTGAGTGGCATTGTCGCGAAACCTCCCATTCGAAGCCAAAGTCCTGCTGGTGTTGAACATTGCCGTTTCTGGCTTGAACATCGCTCAACAGTGATAGAAGCTGATTTACCGAGACAAGTTTATTGTCGTATGCCGGTAGTTGTCAGTGGGCTAAGGTCACAAGCACTCACTCAAAATTTAGTACAAGGCAGCACCATAAACGTTAGTGGCTTTGTCACTTACCAAACCAGCCGTAATGGCGTAGGTAAATTGGTGTTACATGCCGACCACATTACTCAAATTTAAGATCAGGAGATAGCCCATGGCTCGTTTCTTCCGTCGTCGTAAATTCTGCCGTTTTACTGCAGAAGGCGTACAAGAGATTGATTACAAAGACGTAGCAACTCTTAAAAACTACATCACTGAAGCTGGTAAAATCGTACCTAGCCGTATTACTGGTACTAGCGCTAAATACCAACGTCAGCTAGCTCGTGCAATCAAGCGTTCTCGCTACCTAGCTCTACTGCCATACACTGACAAACATCAGTAATTGGCACCGTTTATTAAGAAAGAGGATTAAACAATGCAAGTTATTCTACTTGATAAAATCGGTAACCTAGGCAGCCTTGGCGACACAGTAATCGTTAAATCTGGTTATGCTCGTAACTTCCTTATCCCACAAGGTAAGGCTGTAATGGCAACTAAATCTAACGTTGAAATGTTCGAAACTCGTCGTGCTGAACTTGAAGCTAAAGTTGCTGAGCAATTAGTGGCAGCTCAAGCTCGCGCTGATCAAGTTGACGCTCTTGAAGCGGTTGTTATCACTTCTAAAGCTGGTGACGAAGGTAAACTATTTGGTTCTATCGGTACTCGTGACATCGCTGACGCTATTACAGAGGCAGGTGTTGCAGTAGCTAAGAGCGAAGTTCGCCTACCTGAAGGTGCTCTACGTAACATTGGTGCGTTCGAAGTTAGCATTCAACTTCATTCAGAAGTTTTTGCAACTGCGAAAGTACAAATCGTTGCTGAGTAATTTCAGTCTTCAGATGAATTGAAAACACCAGCTTCGGCTGGTGTTTTTTTGCTTGAAACTAAAAATTGAAAAGTAGATTTATGGAAAAAATGCTATCAGCCTTGCTCAATCCTTCGGGCACTTTATCGTGATACTGTCGAGAGCTGCTGACTTTTAATGCGATAGTTTCTGTTATGTTATTGGTCAGGCTAAGCTCGGTATCGGTTCGGGTGTTGCTTTCACCTGATACTATAGTGACATCCGCTGAAAGAGCTAAATTATCTAAAGCTTGCCAATCTATTCTTACATTGCCACGAAATATGAGCTCTTCAACAATGTCAGGGAAAATGATGTCGTCGTCGTCAATCTCGTCTAAATTAGGCTCTTGATAGCGAAAACCAGGCCCAACCTCGAGTTCCAATATAAACTTATCAGTATTGACGAACTGATAACCTAAGCCGCTAGAAAGCGTATAATCTTTAAAGTAAGCGGTGTATTTAGAGTCAACCCCTTTGAAGCTGCCGTATAAATAGGTTTTTGCTCCTAACTTATAATCGCTTTGAGCTGAATAGGTTGATTGGCGTTTATCTTCTTCCCCATCTTTGTACAGCATGTAGAATTTCCACTCGCCACTGGTTCGGTGTCGCCCTTCGGTATACTCCGCTCGAAGGCGTGTGTTAAGGGATTCCGAATCAGAATTACCGGAGTGTGCTTGATAGCCTAACTCTGCTTGAGCATTCCAGGGGGAAGGAACTTCGATTTCCGTATCGCTTTTAGTTTCCTCATCGGCATAGGCTGTGCTCAGGGTGAGCAGGCTAAGACTCAGAAGCCAAATTTTGGACACGAAGTACCTCTGTGATGAATATAGCAATGGGCAAAATAGTATGTGCAGTATCATGGTATTTGGTCAGCATAAGGTTAATTCTGGATTAGATAAACACAAAGTTTCGTTTACATAATTACAAATGATCTATTCTCGCTATAATGGACAGTCATTAGATAGTTATTGAGCGAAATCATGCCCGCACCACGAACTAATAACCGAAACCGTAAACCGTTTGACGCGCAAGTAGATGCAATTAAAGTCCCCCCGCATTCCATTGAAGCTGAGCAATCAGTCGTTGGTGGGTTGCTGCTTGATAACGAACGTTGGGATACCGTTGCTGAGCGTGTGGTAAGCAAAGACTTTTATAGTCGTCCTCATCGTCTGATTTTTGATGGCGTAAAGTCAATTCTAGAGGCTGGTAAGCCTTTGGATTTAATCACGCTTTCTGAACACCTCGAGCGCCATGAGCAGTTAGATGATGTCGGCGGCTTTGCTTACTTGGCTGATTTAGCGAAAAACACGCCAAGTGCTGCCAATATTAACGCCTATGCCGAGATCGTTGCAGAGCGTGCTTTAGTGCGTAACTTGATTGGGGTGGCAAATGAAATTGCCGATGCAGGGTATGATCCTCAAGGGCGTAGCTCTGAAGATCTGCTCGATCTAGCGGAAAGTAAAGTTTTCGCTATCGCTGAAGAGCGAACTAGTGAAAACGAAGGGCCACAAAATGTGGACTCTATCCTCGAAAAAACGCTAGAGCGTATCGAGCTTTTATACAAAACTCCTCAAGATGGCGTCACTGGCGTTAACACTGGTTTCACTGATCTCAATAAAAAAACGGCAGGCTTACAAGGGTCAGATCTCATTATTGTTGCGGCTCGTCCTTCAATGGGTAAAACGACCTTTGCGATGAACTTGTGTGAAAACGCCGCGATGGAACAAGAAAAGCCAGTGTTGATTTTTTCGCTAGAGATGCCTGCAGAACAAATCATGATGCGTATGTTGGCTTCCTTATCTCGCGTTGATCAAACCAAGATACGTACTGGCCAATTAGACGATGAAGATTGGGCCCGTATCTCTTCGACTATGGGGATCCTCATGGAGAAGAAAAATATGTATATCGATGACAGCTCTGGTTTAACCCCGACCGAAGTGCGTTCTCGTGCTCGACGTATTGCGCGTGAGCATGGCGGGTTGTCATTAATCATGGTCGATTACTTACAGTTAATGCGTGTGCCTGCATTGTCAGATAACCGAACGTTGGAAATTGCCGAGATTTCTCGCTCGTTAAAGGCGCTCGCAAAAGAGTTAAATGTTCCTGTTGTGGCTTTGTCTCAGTTAAACCGTTCTTTGGAGCAACGTGCTGATAAACGCCCAGTGAACTCAGATCTACGTGAATCAGGCTCTATCGAGCAAGATGCCGACTTAATCATGTTTATCTATCGAGATGAAGTTTATCACCCCGATAGCGCACTAAAAGGTATCGCTGAAATCATTTTAGGTAAGCAACGTAATGGTCCTATCGGTTCAGTTCGCCTGACTTTCCAAGGACAGTATTCTCGCTTTGATAACTATGCAGGACCAGCATTTGATGATGAATAATTCGATGAGCTATATGAAAGCCGCAACGGCTTGGATTGATCTTAATGCGCTCACGCACAATTTGAAGTTAATCAAGCAGCAAGCGCCAAGCAGCAAAGTTATGGCTGTTGTTAAGGCCAATGGTTATGGTCACGGTTTGCGGCATGTTGCTAAGCATGCGTTTGATGCGGATGCTTTTGGCGTTGCGAGAATTGAAGAAGCTTTGCAGCTGCGAGCTTGTGGGGTTGTAAAACCGATTCTACTGCTCGAGGGTTTTTACTCTCCTGTTGATTTAGCGGTGCTCGTTACTAATAACATTCAAACTGTGGTGCATTGTGAAGAACAATTACAAGCGTTAGAGCAAGCTCAGCTAGATACTCCAGTGGTTGTTTGGTTAAAAATTGATAGTGGAATGCATCGTTTAGGGGTTCGCCCTGAACAATACTCGGAGTTTGTTGAACGTTTGCATGCGTGCAAAAATGTGGCTAAACCACTGCGTTATATGAGTCATTTTGGCTGTGCTGATGAACTTGACAAAGTAACGACTCAACAACAAATTGAGCTATTTTTATCGCTCACTGATGGTCATGACGGAGAGCGTTCGCTCGCGGCATCTGCAGGCTTATTGGCTTGGGAAATGAGTCGACTCGAATGGGTTCGACCTGGAATCATCATGTATGGAGTATCGCCTTTTTCTGATAAGTCAGCGAAAGAGTTGGGCTATCAGCCAGTTATGACTTTAAAGTCACACTTGATTGCGGTTCGTGATGTTAAAGCCGGTGAGAGTGTCGGTTATGGTGCGACGTGGACAAGCTTGCGGGATACCAAAATTGGGGTGATTGCCATTGGTTATGGTGATGGTTATCCTCGAACGGCACCTAATGGTACGCCAGTAATCGTTAATGGTCGTAAAGTGCCTATCGCAGGTAAAGTATCGATGGACATGCTAACGGTTGATCTCGGGCCAGACTGTAATGATAAAGTTGGCGATGAAGTCGTTCTGTGGGGTAATGAGTTATCGGTTGAAGAAGTTGCGTTACATATCGGCACTATTGCTTACGAATTGGTGACTAAACTTACCTCGCGTGTGGAAATGAAGTATCAAGATAAGCTGAGTTAAATGGCGCGGTTAAAGCGTTTTAACGTTACTTTATTTTCCTCAATGATTGTGCTTATGTCTTCTGATTCAGCCAATGCAAATAATGATTGGACGCATTGGTTAGAAGATTCTGCTTTTGTACCTTACCTGTTTTCAACCGACAGCTTAGGGGTAACCGCAGGGGTTGCAGGTATCATCAAAGGAGTCGGTCAGACACAAGCTAGCTTGTTTGGTACGGCAATGATATCGAGTAAAGGGAGTTATTTAGGGTATGTTTCCTTTAATAACTATCAAGTAGTTACCCAATGGTTATTGGGGGGGGAGATCTATCAAAGTCAGTTTAACGATTACACCTATTACCTTGGTCAACAGGCTGGTAATGGTTCTTCTCTTGAGGATACGACACTAGCTAATGGGAAAGATAGTCGTTATAGACTCTCCTTTCGTTACATTCTCCCATGGGGAGAGGCGGAACAGAAAGGCGTTAAAGCCGCTATTAGCCCAACTCGGACATTGACGGGCAGAACACCTTTCTCAAGTGGTGTATCAAGCATCGATATTCAACCCTATTTTGAATCAAGAGATTTAGATTTTATTCATGCGGGTTTCACATCAGAAAAAACGACAGCATTAGAGGTGAAATTTGAATGGGATAATCGCGATGATTCTCGTAATCCTAGCGTCGGTTCTCGTACTCGCTTTGATTTAACTTACGCCCCTGAGGCATGGAATGAGTCGTCATGGGGAACGTGGGAGATTGAAAATAGCCATTATTGGGATCTTGGCAGTGTCGGAGAACTCTTCGATAAACAAGTAGTTGCGTTTAGCGTTTACACGGCTGATACGCCAACGTGGGAGTATTGTTCTGAAGATCAATGCCAGCGTCCTCCGGATGTTAGTCAAGTGAAACTAGGAGGGTTATATCGCCTTCGTAGCTACGATAGTGGTCGTTATCATGGTCGTTCAGCTATGCACTACACGGCTGAGTATCGTGTGATGCCACAATGGCAGCCGCTCAGTGAGTGGCCGATTTTCAAGCACTATAATGTGCCGTGGTGGCAGTGGGTCGCTTTTGTTGATGTTGGCCGTGTAGCTGATGACTACAACTTAAAAATCTTACATACCAACATGAAATGGAGTGCCGGAGGCGCGTTACGCTTTCAAGTCGAAGGTGTTATTGTCCGGGCTGAAATGGCTTGGGGAGCCGACCAAAGCTCTTTTATTGTGATGGTTAATCAGCCTTTTTAACCCGCCCGCATCCAACTTCGCCTACCAAATACTATTGATCATGACGCAAGCCATAGAGTGTAGCGATGATTCGTCGACTCCCTCCGTGGTTGCGGTGTTCTCCTAAGTAAATACCTTGCCAAGTTCCAAGTGCTAGCCTGCTATTCGAAATAGGAATAGAAACACTGGTGCTGAGTATTGATGCCTTGATATGCGCAGGCATGTCATCGTTACCTTCATAAGTATGTTGATAGTATGGTGCTTGTTCTGGTACGTAGTGATTAAAGTGTTGCTCCATATCAATACGTACCGTTGGGTCTGCATTTTCGTTAATGGTTAAGCTTGCAGATGTGTGCTGGATAAAAAGATGTAACAAACCAACAGATAACGCATTTATCTCTGGGATTTGTTGTTCAATTTCATCAGTGATGAGGTGAAACCCACGCTTGCGAGCACTAAGCTGAATGGTCTTTTGGTACCACATAAGTAACCTTCTATAATCTATTGGTAAAATTGATAGTTTGACGCTATGGTGAGCACCATGCAGCAATAGCGTAAAGTGCATAGCTCAATCGTTAACGTGATTTAACTCAATATGAGTGTAGACGAGCTACGTCATAATTACGCACTGAAAATTAATTACAATTTATTGCCGCCTTAAAGTGGGTAATAATAACAATATTTTTTTTGCTAAATCGGGGATTCCATCATTCTGACACAATGTTCAGTGATGATAGGAATAAAACCTACTGTAACATCGGGATAGATACCATGTTGAAAAATATCAATCCAACGCAAACACAAGCTTGGAAAGCACTAACTGCGCATTTTGAATCAGCGCAAGATATGGACCTCAAATCATTATTTGCACAAGATAGCCAACGTTTCGATAAGTTCTCGACTCGCTTTGGTTCTGATATTCTTGTCGATTATTCAAAAAACCTTATCAGTGAAGAAACACTAAAGTACCTACAAGCTTTGGCGAATGAAACTGAACTAAAATCAGCCATTGAAGCGATGTTTAGTGGTTCTGCTATCAACCAAACTGAAGGTCGTGCGGTATTGCACACAGCATTGCGTAATCGTAGCAATACGCCAGTAATGGTTGATGGTGAAGATGTCATGCCAGCGGTGAATGCTGTACTTGAGAAGATGAAATCTTTCTCTGAGCGTGTGATTTCTGGTGATTGGAAAGGCTATACCGGCAAAGCGATTACGGATATTGTTAACATCGGCATTGGTGGTTCAGACCTTGGTCCTTACATGGTGACTGAAGCTTTGGCGCCTTATAAGAACCACTTAAACATGCATTTTGTTTCCAACGTTGATGGTACACACATCGTTGAAACATTGAAAAAGGTTAACCCTGAAACCACATTATTCTTGGTGGCTTCAAAAACATTCACCACTCAAGAAACTATGACTAATGCACACAGTGCGCGTGACTGGTTCCTAGCTGAGGCGGGTGATGAAGCTCATGTCGCAAAACACTTTGCAGCGCTATCAACTAATGCAAAATCAGTGTCTGAGTTTGGTATTGATACTGACAACATGTTTGAGTTTTGGGATTGGGTTGGTGGTCGCTACTCACTATGGTCCGCGATTGGTTTATCTATTGTTCTGGCTGTAGGTTACGACAATTTTGTTGAGCTACTAGCGGGTGCGCATGAAATGGACCAGCATTTCGTTGCAACACCATTTGAAAACAATATACCAGTGATTCTCGCCTTAATTGGTATTTGGTATAACAATTTCCATGGAGCAGAATCAGAAGCTATTTTGCCTTACGATCAGTATTTGCACCGCTTTGCTGCTTACTTCCAACAAGGTAATATGGAATCAAACGGTAAATATGTTGACCGTAATGGTGAAGCTGTAACTTACCAAACCGGTCCAATCATTTGGGGTGAGCCAGGTACTAACGGTCAACACGCTTTTTATCAGTTGATCCACCAAGGTACGAAATTGATCCCTTGTGACTTTATTGCTCCAGCGGTTAGCCATAACCCAGCAGGCGACCACCATCAAAAATTGATGTCAAATTTCTTTGCTCAAACTGAAGCTTTAGCTTTTGGTAAAACCTTAGAAACGGTTGAAGCAGAGTTAAAATCGGCGGGTAAAACAGATCAAGAATTGGCTGCAATTGCACCATTTAAAGTATTTGAAGGTAACCGTCCAACCAACTCTATTCTGGTTAAGCAATTTACGCCACGTACCTTGGGTAACCTGATTGCTATGTACGAACATAAGATTTTCGTACAAGGTGTGATTTGGAATATTTTCAGCTTTGACCAATGGGGAGTAGAGCTAGGTAAGCAGTTAGCCAACCAAATTCTTCCTGAATTGGCAGACCAAGAGCAAGTGATTTCTCACGATAGTTCAACTAACGGTTTGATTAACGCATTTAAAGCGTTTAAAGCATAACTCAATTGCCCTAATCTCGTTTACTACGAGCTAGATTAGAAAATGAAAAGGTTGATACTACGAAGTATCAACCTTTTTTTATTTTTTTGAAAGAAAGCCGATGGCTTATTCGAAACAGATTTCGATAAACGCATTACCCCATTGAGATGTGAAAGGCATAATAATGATGGCTCCTTCACATTTATGGCGGATGGTATGGCCTTTACCAGAAACGACAACTGGGGTCGCCATATCAAAGTCAAAGCCACTTTCTGCAAGAATGCGCTTAGCTCCACCAGTCACCATATTGGTAATTTCACCCACCATATCTGTGACTTCTTCATTTAGACCATTCGGGCGTTCACCTAACATATTTTGCATGATCTCTAACGCTAGACTTTCATCGAAAGTGATAGACATAGAACCACGACTTTGAGTGCCGACCATACCTATCAAGCCAGAGACATCACCACGAGCAATTTCATCTTTCTTCACACGAGGTTTCTGTGGCTTCAACTCTAGAGAAGCCATCGTTTTTAACACGTTCATTAAAGAGGCTAAAAACGGGTTTACAAATTCAGCGCGCATAATCTTCTTCTACTGTTTTATACTTTTAGATTTGAGGAACACGTTCGGCAAATACCATGAGATTCAATAACGTGATTAACGATGTCAAAACCGTGTTTCTCAGCATTGCTTGCTAGCAAGGCTACCAGACTGTTATCTTGCAATTCAATAACATTGCCGCATTTGTCACAAATTAAAAGGTGTGAGAAATGCGTGTTGGCATTACAAGAGCAACACGAAATAAAACTGTTTGTTGATTCTACTCTATGAATAAAGCCCTGTTCGAGCAAAAAGTCCAGAGCGCGATACACCGTCGGCGGTTTAGCTTGGGGTTCACTTTGCTTTAAATCTTCAAGTAATTCATAAGCACTGGATGCTTTTTTGCTTGAACAAATCAGTTCAAACACCCTTTTTCGCTGAGAGGTAAGTCTTACCCCTCGTGCTGCACATATATCTTCAATTTGTTGTGTTAATTTGTGGTCCAAATTCATCACCATAACCATTGGACTTTAATAATAATATACTACTTCCAGATGAATGGCGTTGTGCCCTATAACATTTTTTGGAGTTAGTTAGCGATGTCATCGTTATTTGTAACGAAATAGTGCTTAAATTACCCTATATCAATGTAAAACGATACTGTAGAAGAACTGTTGGCGATATAAACTGGAAGCGATTACAATGCCCAGCTTTGTTTTTGGCTGTAATTGTCACCACTAATGACTCAATGGGATATCTAAATCATGACTCACCCTTGTAGGCTCTCAGTAGCACCCATGCTCGATTGGACCGATCGTCACTGTCGATACTTCCATCGTCTGCTTTCTTCACAAACTCTGCTTTATACAGAGATGGTGACGACGGGAGCAATTATTCATGGTAAAGGTGATTTTTTAGCGTACAACGAAGAGGAGCACCCCCTAGCGCTTCAACTGGGCGGTTCAAACCCAACTGATTTAGCACATTGTGCGAAGTTAGCGCAAGAACGTGGTTATGATGAAATCAACCTAAACGTTGGCTGCCCTTCTGATCGAGTGCAAAATGGCCGCTTTGGGGCTTGCTTAATGGCAGAGCCGCAACTGGTGGCTGATTGTGTTGCCGCGATGAAAGATGTTGTTGATATTCCTGTGACAGTAAAAACTCGTATTGGTATTGACGATATGGATTCTTATGAATTCTTAACTGATTTTATTTCGTTAGTATCAGAGAAGGGAGGCTGTGAACAGTTTACTATTCATGCGCGCAAAGCGTGGCTTAGTGGTTTGAGCCCAAAAGAAAATCGTGAAATCCCACCGTTAGATTATCCACGTGCATATCAGTTAAAAAAAGACTTTCCGCATTTAGTGATTGCCGTTAATGGTGGGGTCAAAACGCTAACAGAAGCTAAAGAGCACTTACAGTACCTTGATGGCGTAATGATTGGCCGCGAAGCTTATCAAAGTCCTTACTTACTCGCCGAAGTTGATCAGCAGATCTTTGGTTTGGATACCCCAATCAAAAAACGCTCTCAAGTTGTTGAGGAAATGTATCCTTACATCGAGCGTGAGTTGGCTAATGGTGCATATCTTGGCCATATTACTCGCCACATGTTAGGTATATTCCAAAGTATGCCCGGTGCTCGCCAGTGGCGTCGTTATATTAGTGAGAATGCTCATAAAGCGGGTTCAGGCATTGAAGTGGTGCAAGCTGCTTTAGCGAAAATACCTAAAGAATTAAATGTGTAAAAATAGCCACATTTCATGGTGAATTTTACCATTCATTAAGGGCTAGGTCGTAGGCAACGATTTAGCCCTTTGTTTTATCATCTTGGTATCTGCGTTTTATCACATCCCATCGAGGCTAATACTGCTCGGCATTTATCTCCTTTTGACTTAGCTGTTTATCTAAACAATAGAGTTGATTTGTAAAGTTGGCTCGATATCTGCTTTAGCAAATAAAAAGAGGGGAATGATTATGTTTGAGCTTATTTTTTTACTAGTGTTTGTAGCGACCCTTTTAGTAACGGGTATGACAATGATGACAGTATTTGCAGCAATGGTTATTGCTTTTATTGTTATGACTCTATTAGGGATGATCGGCGTTATGCTGAAATTATTACCTTGGATTTTGGTGATTGCTTTGGGTGTTTGGTTTTTCAGAAACTTTGTCTATAGTCCTCGTCAAAAATATTAACAAATGATGTTTAAGCATTAACCAATCTAAGGAATATGCTACTATTCGCGCTTAATTGAAAAATGTATATATAGCGAAATAGATTGGGAGCTATTAGGATGAATAAACCAACGTTAGTTGCGTTGACAAGCGTTGCGATGATGATGTCTGCTGCGTCAATAAGTGCTGAGTCTTTTTATGGTGGAAAGAGTGGTGCAGATATGTGGTGGGGTAGTACGAAAGTTGACCATACTCGCCGCGATGACGTAAAAGCCCCCACAATGTATTTCGCCTTTGAACATCAGTTTCCTTATGTACCGAATGCTAGTATACGTTACACGACGATTGATGCTGATTATGCCTCTTTCGATAAGTATGACTACACGTTGTATTATAAAGTACTAGAGCGTGAATTGATGTCATTTGATGCGGGCATTACTTTTACTCAGTATGATGGGTCTCAATACCAAGCTGAAAATAATCAAAAATACAGTTTCGATAAAACGACATTTAACTGGTATGCCTATGCTGAAATTCAAATTCCTCGCACGAACATAGATGTGATTGGCCAGTTTGATTTTGGTGATGGCAGCGGAGTCAAAAGTGCGGATCTTATGGCTGGGCTTCAGTATTCGTTCCCTATCGATGCTGGAAATATTGCACTGCGTGGTGGTTATCGAGTCATCGATCTTGAATTTACGGAGCTAGCAGCAGACACGAAAGAATCTTTCGTTTTTGTTGATGGTTGGTTTCTTGGTGCAGAATTCGAATTTTAGATATTCCAATATCCTGTAGAACAGATAGAACGCCATTTTATTAAGTGGCGTTTTTTTATAATTGATAGCTATATCGTCTTCGACTTTCTTAGCAGAAAAACTGAAATGAACCATGCTTAGTGAACAAGTAAATAAATACGGCGTGGTGTGGTTATGACGATTACGGAATTAAGAAATTTATATCGCGAGAATCAGCTTATCGAAGCCATTATTGAACCTTCATCCCAAGAGGGGTGTTGGATTGTTGAGTTCAGACATCATCGAGGCGGGTTTGTGCTATTAACGGATGCTCATGGAGATGAATGCCAATATGAAGATCTCGATATAGCTTCTAAGTCTGCCATGGCTGTTGGCTTCAAGCAGGTGAGAGTGGAGTCTAAGTAAACCTCTTTTTGAAAGTTCTTACTTCCAAAAAGTTATAAAACATACTTATCTATTCTTTCTTGTTATTAAAGAGAGTGGTTAATCTATCGTCACGCAATGAATAGGGAAGTCGTGACAATGTCTTCAGGAAATACCATACCAAAAGAGCTAGCCGGCTTAGCTAGCCCACTTAATGATTTGCAGCTTACAGGGTTGCAGCAAACTATTTCAGAACTTTCTCCTCAGCAGCTAGCATGGGTTAGCGGGTATTTTTGGGGATTGAGTCAATCTCAAACTTCAGGGGCTGTTGCTCCTATTTCTAATGCAGCGGCTTTAGTTTCGGCTAAACCGGCAGGTAAATTGACCATTATTTTCGCTTCTCAAACGGGTAATGCAAAAGGTGTTGCAGAGGCGTTAGAACGCGAAGCTCAGTCCGCTGGTATTGTTGTGCAATTATTTGATGCCAGTGATTACAAAGGTAAAGATCTTGCCAAAGAAACACATGTTATTTTTGTTGCTTCGACTAATGGTGAAGGTGAAGCGCCAGATAATGCTTTAGCGCTTCATGAGTATTTACAGTCGAAAAAAGCGCCCAAACTGACTAACTTACAATACGGTGTGATTGGTTTAGGTGATTCTAGCTATGAATTTTTCTGCCAAACTGGTAAAGATTTTGATGCGTTTTTAGAAAAGCTTGGGGCGAAACGCTTTATTGAGCGAGCTGATTGTGATGTTGACTATGAACTTCAAGCAACCGAATGGAAAATAAAAGCTTTAGAGGTGGTTAAAGAAACCCTCGTGAGTACCCAAGCACAAGTTGTGCAATTGCCAGTGGGTCAAGCTATGAGTCATCACTCCCAATACACTAAGCAAAATCCTTACACAGCTACCTTGCTGACAAGTCAAAAAATTACAGGGCGTGACTCAGGGAAAGATGTTCGACACATAGAAATAGACTTGGGTGAGTCCGGATTGACTTATCAACCTGGTGATGCGTTGGGAGTGTGGTACGAAAACAGTGCAGAATTAGCCAATGCTATTTTAAGTGTTGTTGGGTTGTCTGGTGTTGAAAGTATTGATGTAGATGGTGAGAGTTTATCTATTCATAGCGCGTTAGTGAGCAAATATGAAATCACCGCAGCAAACCCACAATTAGTAACGAAGTTTGCTGAGTTGTCCGGAAGTAAAAAGCTACAAAAGCTGGTGGATGATAAAAATAAGCTGAGAGAGTACGCCAGTAACACACAAATTATTGATGTATTAAAAGAGAAGAAAACCAAGCTCTCTGCTGAAGCTTTGACTTCTCTACTTCGTCGTTTAACGCCTCGTCTTTATTCAATTGCTTCAAGTCAAAGCGAAGTTGAAGACGAAGTGCACTTAACAGTTGGTATCGTCGAGTATTTGCAAGAAGGCGAAAGTCGTCAAGGTGGAGCATCAAGCTATCTTGGTCAACGCCTAGAAGAGGGGGGGGAGCTCAAAGTCTTTATTGAACACAACAATAACTTTAAGTTACCGACCGATGATTCTACACCCGTTATCATGATTGGGCCTGGCACTGGTATCGCTCCATTCCGTAGTTTTATTCAAGAGCGAGATAACCGAGGTGCTGAAGGTAAAAACTGGCTGTTTTTCGGGGACCGAACTTTTACTCAAGATTTTCTCTATCAAGTTGAATGGCAAAAGTATCTTAAATCGGGTGTGTTAAATCGTTTAGATGTTGCTTTTAGTCGTGATCAGCATGAGAAGGTTTACGTTCAACATCGATTACTTGAGCAAGCAGAGCAAGTTTGGCATTGGTTGGAGCAAGGTGCTTATTTATATGTGTGTGGAGATGCGACTCGCATGGCCAAAGATGTGCATGATGCGTTGATCGTCATTGCACAACAGCAAGGTGGCCTATCACTACAGCGGGCGGAAGAATTTATCAATGATCTGCGCAAAGCAAAACGTTATCAAAGGGATGTGTATTAATGAGCACAAAACAAGAATCCAATAGCCAACAAGTATTAGGCGAAGAGTTAGGTCCATTATCGGATAACGAGCGCCTAAAGAGAGAAAGCAATTTTCTTCGCGGCACGATCGAGCAAGATCTACAAGATCGAGTTACTGGTGGCTTCAGTGCCGACAACTTCCAGCTTATTCGTTTTCATGGCATGTATCAGCAAGATGACCGTGATATTCGCAATGAGCGCGCAAAGCAAAAGTTAGAGCCTCTACACAATGTAATGCTTCGAGCCCGCATGCCTGGAGGTATCATCACACCGCAGCAGTGGTTAGCGATAGACAAATTTGCAACGGAGCATAGTTCGTATGGCAGTATTCGTCTGACCACACGCCAAACTTTTCAGTTCCATGGCGTATTAAAGCCGAACATTAAGCTTATGCACCAAACGTTAAATAGTATTGGTATTGATTCGATAGCTACTGCAGGAGATGTAAACCGCAACGTTCTCTGCACATCAAACCCAGTGGAATCAGAACTTCATCAACAAGCGTATGAATGGGCAAAGAAGATTAGCGAGCATCTTCTACCTAAGACTCGAGCCTACGCAGAAATATGGCTTGATGGTGAAAAAGTTGAAACAACAGATGAAGAACCAATTCTAGGCAGTAACTATTTACCACGTAAATTCAAAACGACGGTTGTTGTTCCGCCACAAAATGATGTCGATGTGCATGCCAACGACTTAAACTTTGTGGCTATTGCCGATAATGGAAAGTTAGTGGGCTTTAATGTACTTGTCGGTGGTGGTTTGGCGATGACGCATGGCGATACGTCTACTTATCCACGCCGTGCTGACGATTTTGGTTTTATTCCTTTAGATAAAACCTTAGATATTGCTGCGGCAGTGGTGACTACTCAGCGTGATTGGGGTAATCGCTCAAATCGTAAAAATGCTAAAACTAAATACACACTCGATCGTGTCGGTGTCGATGTATTTAAAGCTGAAGTGGAAAAGCGCGCAGGCATCAAATTTGCGCCAAGCCGACCTTATGAGTTTACTGAGCGTGGCGATCGCATTGGTTGGGTGGAAGGTATTGATGGCAAGCATCACCTAACGCTTTTTATTGAAAATGGACGCTTGCTTGATTTCCCTGGTAAGCCGCTCAAAACCGGTGTTGCTGAAATTGCTAAAATTCACCAAGGTGATTTTATAATGACAGCAAACCAAAATCTGATTGTCGCAGGGGTACCAACGCAGCAAAAACCTGCGATAGAGGTTATCGCACGTCAGCATGGCTTGATGGACGATGCAGTGAGTGAGCAGCGCAAAAATTCTATGGCTTGTGTGGCATTTCCAACCTGCCCACTAGCAATGGCTGAAGCGGAACGTTTTCTACCTAAATTTGTAACAGATGTAGAAGCTATTTTACAAAAGCACCAACTCCCGGCAGACGAAAATATTATTTTACGTGTCACTGGTTGTCCAAACGGTTGTGGGCGAGCGATGTTAGCTGAAATCGGTTTGGTTGGTAAAGCACCTGGTCGTTATAACTTACACCTTGGTGGTAATCGTGCTGGCACTCGTGTACCTAAAATGTATAAAGAAAACATCACCGACAAACAGATCCTCGAAGAAATAGATCAACTAGTGAGTCGCTGGGCAACTGAACGCCAAGCTAACGAAAGCTTTGGTGATTTTACGATTCGCGCTGGGGTTATAGAAGAAGTGATTATATCCAAGAGGGACTTCTATGCTTGAAGCCAAGATTGCGAAACCCAACTTAGCGCAGTTGCTGTTTATGACCAAAGCGCAACAAACACTACACCTTGCTGAGCTGAACGGGTATTTAGAAACGTTAACAGCCCAACAAAGAGTGAAGTGGGCATTGGAGAACTTGGAAGGAACGCATGCCGTTTCATCCAGCTTTGGTATTCAAGCTGCGGTTATGTTGCACCTAGTGTCACAAGTGAAAAGTGATGTGGCCGTAGTATTAACTGACACTGGTTACCTTTTTCCGGAGACATACCAATTTATTGATTATTTAACAGAGCGTTTAAATCTCAATCTCAATATTTTCCGAGCTGAAACGAGCCCAGCTTGGCAAGAAGCACGTTACGGCAAACTATGGGAGCAAGGTGTCGAAGGTATCGAGCAATACAATAGCATTAATAAAGTTGAGCCGATGCGAAGGGCGCTAGATGAACTTGCGATTACTACCTGGTTTTCGGGATTACGGCGTGAGCAATCACAGTCACGGGCTAACTTACCGATTTTAGCCATTCAAAACGGTGTGTTTAAATTTTTGCCTGTTATTGATTGGACGAATAAAGATGTGCACTACTATCTTAATGAACATCATCTTCCCTACCATCCATTATGGGATCAAGGCTACCTTTCCGTTGGTGATACGCATACCACTCGTAAATGGGAGCCGGGTATGAGCGAAGAAGAAACTCGCTTCTTTGGTTTAAAGAGAGAGTGTGGTCTTCATGAAGATGATGGTGAAGTGAATGGCTCCGGTATCTAATCGAGCCTATCTATATAGAAAGAGCTGCATTGACAGCTCTTTTTTCGTAAGAGCTATTGCGTCTTCGAGATTGGTTTGTGCATAAGTCTGTGGGTAAGGTGTTTGCTATATCTTAGTAAAATTGAATAAATGAGGCTTTGAATGTAAATTGGCCTATTAAGCTTTATTTTTGCAGTTTTATGAAAATAACACTTGCCAATGTGATGATGATCTCTATAATGCCGCCTCACTGACACGGCACAGCCAGCAAGGGTTCAAGCCCACTAGCCAGTCAATCAGTAGGCCAAATTGGTAAGACGAAATAATTTAAAAAAGTGTTTGACACAAAAAATTATCTCGCTAGAATGGCCGCCTCTTCCAAGGGAGCTACGGCAA
>NZ_CAWPQZ010000057.1:0-16810 GCF_963889785.1 Vibrio sp. S12_S33
CGCTGGTTATTGGCAGAAAAAATTGGTTATTCTCGACGAATCCGCTTGGTGCTGATGCGAGTGCTTTGCTGTATAGCATCATCGAGACGGCGAAAGCTAACGGACTGATACTCTACGATTACATGGTAAAATGTATGAGGGAACTGGCAAAGCCAGAGCCTGATATCAACTCACTTCTTCCTTGGAACTTCTCACACTAAAACGCCCCGTGGGATCGTGGGGCGGATACGGCATGTAGTGGATCCTTATCTGATCTACATTGCAGCCTAGCTGGGAGTTTTCTCTATACAAAAAAGCCCTACCAAATGGTAGGGCTCATGATTACTAGAGATGTTACGTGCTAGCGAAAACAACTCATAAAAGTATTACTTACTTTTTAGCTTTCTTTGCTTTTGGCTCTTCAGTTTTCTTAATTACTGTAGTGCCTTCAAACGTTTCGCCTTCAACGAATGCTTTGCCGTAGTAAGAAGCGGTTAGAACTTCTTTCAACTCACTGATTAGTGGGTAACGTGGGTTAGCACCTGTACATTGGTCATCAAACGCTTCAACTGATAGTTGGTCTAGTTTCGCTAGGAAGTCAGCTTCTGGAACACTAGCTGCTTGAATTGATAGCGGGATATCTAGTGCAATTTTCAGCTCTTCCAACCATGCTAGTAGACGTTCAATCTTCTGAGCAGTACGGTCACCAGCTTGGCTCAGACCTAGGTGGTCAGCAACTTCAGCATAACGACGACGTGCTTGTGGACGGTCGTATTGAGAGAACGCTGTTTGCTTAGTAGGGTTATCGTTCGCGTTATAACGCACTACGTTAGAGATAAGTAGAGCATTCGCTAAGCCATGTGGCAAGTGGAAAGCGTTGCCAATCTTGTGCGCCATAGAGTGACACACACCTAAGAACGCGTTCGCGAATGCGATACCAGCAATGGTAGCCGCGTTGTGCACTTTTTCACGAGCGATTGGGTCGTTTGCACCATTTGCGTAGCTTGATGGTAGGTACTCTTTAAGCATCTTAAGTGCTTGTAGAGCTTGACCGTCTGAGTATTCGTTCGCTAGAACTGACACATAAGCTTCTAGTGCGTGAGTTACTGCATCGTAACCACCGAATGCAGTTAGAGACTTAGGCATGTTCATAACAAGGTTCGCATCCACGATAGCCATGTTTGGTGTTAGTTCGTAGTCCGCTAGTGGATACTTAGCACCAGTTTTGTCGTCGGTAACAACCGCGAATGGCGTAACTTCTGAACCCGTACCTGAAGTTGTAGTAATACATACAAGCTCAGCTTTTTGACCCATTTTAGGGAACTTGTAGATACGTTTACGGATATCCATAAAGCGCATTGCTAGTTCTTCGAAGTGAGTTTCTGGGTGCTCGTACATTACCCACATGATTTTAGCTGCATCCATTGGTGAACCACCACCTAGAGCCAATATTAGGTCTGGTTGGAAGCTCTTCATTGCTTCAGCGCCTTTCTCAACTATAGACAATGTAGGATCAGCTTCTACGTCGAAGAATGTTTGAACTTCCATACCCAAAGCCTTCAATAGGCTCACTACTTCATCTGCATAGCCGTTGTTAAATAGAAAACGGTCAGTAACTAGGAATGCGCGTTTCTTACCTTCCAGATCGCCTAGAGCAACTGGCAAACTGCCACGACGGAAGTAGATAGACTTAGGTAGTTTGTGCCACAACATGTTTTCAGCTCGCTTCGCAACAGTTTTCTTGTTGATTAGGTGTTTAGGACCTACGTTCTCAGAGATAGAGTTACCACCCCATGAACCACAACCAAGAGTTAGAGATGGTGCAACGTTAAAGTTGTAAAGATCACCGATACCACCATGAGTAGTTGGAATGTTTACAAGGATACGAGCAGTCTTCAGTTTGTCACCGAAGTAACGAATACGGTCTGTGTTTACATCTTGGTTAGTGTATAGACCAGATGTATGACCAATACCACCGATTTCAACCATGGTTACTGCTTGAGCAACCGCGTCTTCGAAGTTATCAGCACGGAATAGACCTAGAGTTGGAGATAGTTTCTCGTGAGCAAATTCGTCATCGTAAGACACTTTACCTAGACCCTCACCGACAAGGACTTTAGTGTCTGCAGGAACTTTAACACCCGCCATTTCAGCGATTGCTGGTGCAGGTTGACCTACGATTTTCGCGTTTAGCGCACCGTCGATTAGAAGTACTTTACGTACTTTATCGGCATCAGCTTTGGATAACACGTGAGCTTTGTGAGAAGCAAAACGCTCTTTCACTTCATCGTATACTTCACTTACTACGATTGCAGCTTGCTCAGAAGCACATACCACACCGTTATCGAAAGTCTTAGACATTAGGATAGATGCAACAGCACGTTTGATGTCCGCTGTTTCATCGATAACTACAGGAACGTTACCCGCACCGACACCGATTGCTGGCTTACCAGAAGAGTAGGCAGCTTTAACCATACCTGGACCACCAGTTGCAAGGATAAGTGCAATACCATCGTGCTTCATTAGAGCGTTAGAAAGCTCTACAGATGGTTGGTCAATCCAACCGATGATGTCTTTTGGTGCGCCCGCTGCTACTGCTGCATCTAGAACTAGTTTCGCTGCATCGTTAGTCGAGTTCTTCGCACGTGGGTGTGGCGAGAAAATAATGCCGTTACGAGTTTTAAGAGAGATTAAAGACTTGAATATAGCGGTAGAAGTAGGGTTAGTGGTTGGTACGATACCACAGATGATACCTACAGGCTCAGCGATAGTCATAGTGCCCATACTATCGTCTTCTTCAAGAATGCCACATGTCTTTTCATCTTTGTATTTGTTGTAAATGTACTCTGAAGCAAAGTGGTTTTTGATTACTTTATCTTCAACAATACCCATCCCTGACTCGGCTACCGCCTGTTGCGCTAGAGGAATACGAGCTTGGTTAGCTGCTAATGATGCTGCGCGGAAAATTTTATCTACTTGCTCTTGAGAGTAAGTAGCGAATTCTGCTTGAGCTGCTTTTACGCGAGCTACGAGTGCATCAAGTTCAGCCAAATTTGTTACAGGCATAGTGGATCTCCTAAAATAGAAAAATTAAAAACTCTTTATTAAGCACACAGTCTCTAAGGGTTAATTCTCTCAATGACTTAAGTAATCGTAGAACTTAGTAAATTGCTTTCAGGACTGAGTATAATATTTCAGAGTATGAAAAAAATTGACTCAGATCAGTTCTGAAAAATTAATTACCTACTCAGGGGTAAAACCCAACAAAAACAACAATTAAATCATTGAAAAATAAAAACAAAACAACAACAAATCACATGATTAAAAAAGCTTCACTTGAACAACAAAAAATTTAAAAGCTAAAACATTTTGTAAAAAAGTTTCATTTTTGAACAATACAGGCAAAATTCATTGCCTTTTACGTGCTACTAACAGTATATCGACTATCGCTTTAAGCATCACCGACAGCTCTATATTTTATTAAAAATGTACAGATGTTAACAATTGTGTAAAAACTAGCACCTTTAGCCCTCATGTCAAAAACAATTCACAAACATTAGCTGTGTCGAATTAGTTTTTCTCAGCAATGAAACGCCAATAACTTTAGTTTTTTTCATTCGTGATATTCTCTGGTTTGGCTTACATTACGTACGAAATATTTCATCTAAGTGATCGCTCCGAGACTGACGCCATGCAAACCATTGAGCTAGCCATTTTCTTACAGTTTTTCTTAGGTTTAGTCGCCGCAGTTAACCCTGTCGGTATTATGCCTATTTTTGTGTCCCTAACGGGGCACATGACACAAGAAGAAAAGCACAAAACAGCCGCTACTGCGAATATTGCTGTTGCTGTGATCTTAATTGTTTCGCTTCTCGCTGGGCAGCTTCTTTTAGATATGTTCAGTATTTCACTCGACTCATTCCGTGTTGCCGGTGGTCTGCTTTTGTTAAGCATCGCGTTTTCAATGATGAGTGGTAAGTTAGGTGAGGATAAGCAGAACAAACAAGAAAAATCTGAATACATTAGCCGCGAGCAAATTGGGGTAGTACCTCTTGCCATGCCATTAATGGCTGGCCCAGGCGCCATCAGTTCGACCATCGTTTATGGTTCGCGTTATCCAAGCCTGTTTGATACCGTCGGGATCGCCATTACCATTGTTGTGTTTAGTTTGTGCTCATGGATGCTGTTTCGCTCAGCGCCATACATTGTCAGGCTGCTAGGTCAAACAGGGATTAACGTGATCACACGGATTATGGGCTTAATTCTCGGAGCACTTGGTATCG
The DNA here is from genome assembly GCF_963889785.1 of Vibrio sp. S12_S33. Lineage (NCBI taxonomy): Bacteria > Pseudomonadati > Pseudomonadota > Gammaproteobacteria > Vibrionales > Vibrionaceae > Vibrio > Vibrio sp. S12_S33. The sequence continues at coordinate 4,263 of NZ_CAWPQZ010000057.1, forward strand.
AGTTCATCGCTAACGGATTAAGAAACTTGTTCCCAGGATTGGCGTAACACTCTATTAACGCTATGATATTGCGACCTACCTACTGTGTCGCAATATCATGTCTCAGCAATCTATTAAGCATCACCTTTACATCATCATCTTTGGTACTCATACCAAAGCGGGCCGGGCTTTTGATTTATCACTGATCATTGCAATCATGATATCTCTGTCGATACTCATTCTGGAGTCAATACCCGAAGTAGCTCAGGTATGGGGTTCATGGCTACGATATGGTGAGTATGCATTTACCACGCTGTTCACACTCGAATACCTGCTGAGGTTGTACTGTTCACCAAAGCCTAGTGCTTACGCAAAAAGTTTTTATGGCGTTGTAGACCTTCTTGCTATTTTGCCTACGTATATTGCATTTTTCTTCCCTGGCGCCTCGTTTATGGGCGTAATTCGCCTACTGCGTGTGTTACGTATTTTCCGCATCCTCAAGCTGGTTCGTTATTTACAAGATTCAAATATTTTGCTTCGTTCATTAATGATGGCAAAAAGAAAAATATTCATATTTTTCAGTGCAGTTGCCATTCTTGTGACTATATTTGGCGCGTTAATTTTTGTGATTGAAGGGCCGGAGCACGGATTTAACAGCATACCCGAAAGTATTTACTGGGCGATTGTGACGATTACCACCGTTGGTTATGGAGATTTAGTTCCCAAAACGGCACTAGGTCAAGGTATTGCTGCGATGACGATGCTATTAGGGTATTCGATTCTGGCAGTGCCAACCGGCATCATTACTGCTGAACTGAATAATGAAATGTACTCACACCGCCAGTTAGTCAAATGCCCAAATTGTTCACAAAGCGGTCATGAATCAGACGCCTTATTTTGCAAGCATTGTGGTAGCCAACTAGCAGATCCAGAAAAGAGAGTCGTTCCAATTGAGAGCCATCAAAAAGAAGAGCGCCTTTAGGCGCTCTCGGTAGAATACGTTTTTATGAAAAACAATATTTATTTCTTTTCAGCCAGGATAATGCGTAAAGTACGACGTAATGGCTCAGCAGCACCCCACAAGAGTTGGTCACCAACCGTAAAGGCATTTAAGAAATCATCACCCATTGCCATTTTACGCAAGCGGCCAACAGGAATTGACAATGTACCCGTCACTTTTGCTGGGCTTAGTTCTTGAGCGGTGATATCACGATCATTTGGAATCACTTTAACCCAATCATTGTGGGTAGCAATCATCTCTTCAATCTCATCCATTGGCACATTTTGCTTTAGCTTAATCGTCAATGCTTGAGAGTGACAACGCATTGCACCGATTCGCACACAGGTGCCATCGATTGGGATTGGTGAAGATTGAAGACCGAGGATTTTGTTCGCTTCAACGCCCGCTTTCCACTCTTCTTTGCTTTGACCATTATCACGTTTAACGTCAATCCAAGGGATAAGAGAACCTGCTAGTGGCGCACCGAATTGATCCGTTGGGAAAGAAGACGAACGCATGGTTTCCGCAACTTTTCTATCAATGTCCAAAATAGAGCTTGATGGATTTGCAAGCTCTGAGCTGACTGAATCATTAATAACACCCATTTGAGAAATAAGCTCGCGCATATTCTGCGCGCCTGCGCCAGAGGCCGCCTGATAAGTCATGGCACTAGTCCACTCAACAAGACCTTTTTCATACAGACCACCTAAGCCCATTAACATAAGGCTGACAGTACAGTTACCGCCAACAAACGTGTTGGTGCCAGAATGAATGCCTTGCTGGATTTGTGCTAAGTTAACAGGATCTAAAGTGATGATGGATTCTTTGTCCATACGGAGGGTGGATGCCGCATCGATCCAATACCCTTTCCAACCCGCTTGTCGTAATGCCGGGTAAACCTTTTCAGTATAGCTACCACCCTGACAAGTAATCACCGCATCGAGTTGTTTTAGACTATCAATATCGTAGGCATCTTGCAGAAGACCCGCTTCTTTTCCTAAAGAAGGGGCAGGAATACCGATTTGGGATGTACTGTAAAAAACAGGCTCAATCAGATCGAAGTCTTTTTCTTCAATCATACGCTGCATCAATACAGAACCGACCATACCACGCCAACCAACTAAACCTACTCTCATCGCGCTAACTCTCCGTGTATCTAAAAAAGTAAAAAATGTACCCCACCATCTATAAGTGGTTCAGCATAAAATCTCAAGACTTTCTTGGTAAAAATCGTTACTTTTTGTTCTGAAAAACCCCTTATTCACTAAAAATGGCCAAGAGTTAGGAAATCACCATTTAAGTCGTTATTCAGAATTTAATAATAAACCAGACGCTAAATTACCACGTCCTTGTTACACAACAAATCCATGTTACAAAACATTTTGCTCTATTAATTTTAACCGAAGGCAACATTTAGTACTATTAATTAACCGAATGAGCGACGCGAATCACATGCGAGAGGTTTAATGTCGATATATTATTCTGGGTGATGTAAAGTGCAGGCTAACTCAGTAAGGGCATGAAAATGCCTTTGGCTCATAAATCTGACAAGAGGCTCTTTTATGACGCAAGCCCCCCAACGCCTGCCAAGCCTAATGCAAGTTATTATTGCACTAGGCTTATTCCTATTACTCGCATTTTCGTTTACTGCTCAACTCAATTTACCTATCCAACTCGCTCTATATATTGGTTGGTTTATCATCATTGTGTTGGGTGTTAGATTGGGTCACCAATATAAAGATTTAGAAAAAGCAGCACTTAATGGTATTTCTAACGGTTTAGGCGCTGTTTTAATACTTTTAGCCGTTGGTGCACTAGTGGGAACTTGGATCTCTGGCGGAATCGTACCAACCATCATTTATTATGGCCTTCAGGCAATACATCCTTCGATTTTCCTTCTTGCCACAATGATTATCTGTTCTCTGACTGCGTTAGCGACTGGTACATCATGGGGCGCAGCAGGTACAGCCGGCATTGCAATGATGGGTATTGGGCAAGGTCTAGGTGTTCCTGCGCCAATAACTGCTGGTGCTGTACTATCTGGCTGCTATTTTGGCGATAAGATGTCACCGTTGTCAGATTCAGTGATTCTTGCTTCATCAATGTCGAACGTTGAAGTCATGGAGCATATCAAAGGGATGCTGCCCATTGCTTTAATCAGCTACATCATTACTGGCATCATGTTTACACTGTTTGGCTTCCATTACGCAGGTAATGTCGATATGTCTCAGGTTCAAGGTGTTATTAAAGCCATGGAGACACAATTCTACATTACGCCGTATTCATTTGTTCCGGTATTGATTGTCCTTGGTCTGTTGGCTATGCGTATGCCGTCTTTCCCTGTCATTAGCTTCGGCTCATTGCTTGGTATTATTTGGGCGGTGATGATCCAAGATGTCGATTTCCTACGCGCTTTCAATACCGCTTGGGCTCCTTATAGCATTGAATCTGGCGTTGATTTTATCGACTCGATACTAAACCGTGGTGGTATGTCGTCAATGTTAGGCTCAGTCGCTGTGATCGTATTTGGTCTTGGATTTGGTGGCTTACTGGATAAGGTTGGGGTTTTAGAAACCATAGCTAAGCTATTCGAACGCCGTGTAACGAGCGCAGGTTCTCTGGCTACTAGCACGATTGGCACGGCATTTATGGGTAACGTTTTCGGCTCTGCAATGTATGTATCCTTGATACTGACGCCTAAAATCTGCGCGAAAAACTACGACCGATTAGGTTACCAACGCAAGAATCTATCACGTAATGCCGAATTTGGTGGCACCTTAACTTCAGGCATGGTTCCATGGAGTGATAATGGTATATACATGGCGAGTATTTTAGGTGTTGCAACTCTTTCTTATGCGCCCTTTATGTGGTTAAGTTTTGTGTGCATCATCGTCACCATATTTACCTCATATATGGGTTGGTTCGTTGATAAGTGTGACCCTACAACACCAACAGAAACCGATGAAGAACTTGCCGAACTCAGCTTAAAAAAACAGTCCGTTTAGCTAAGTAATCCGTTTAACAAATAAAAAGCTGAGCCCATTTGGTGCTCAGCTTTTTTGTTATTTGTCTAAATGAAGCCGCGCACTCTCAATGGCAGAAGATAGATATTTAGCCAAAAGGTGAAGTTGCTCTTCACTAGGTATTGAACCCTTATCTAACACCTGCTCAATCTCATACGAGATCTGCTTTAAACCTTCAGCACCTAGATTTGCTGCCACACTTTTTAAGCTATGTACTCGCCTTCGTGCTCCTTTTCTATCGGAATGAATTAACGACTCAAGTTGCTCTGCATCTTGACTATGATCTTGAATAAAGACACCGAGTAACATTTGTACTGAATCGTTATCTCCATTTAGGGCATCTAGCATCTGCTGCACATCCACCTTTGACTCAACATATTTAGGCGTTAAGGCTGCCGTATCAATAATTTCATTTACCTCAGCCTTCTGTACTTTAGGTTCTTTTACAACTGTTCCTTCTTCATCTGGCTCAACCGTTTCCATACCTACCACCACTTGACTCGAAATACTTAATAACCAGCCCATCAACAACATTGCGATGGCACTAATAGCGGTGATCACATAACCATATGATTTGAGCAAATAATGGTATTGATCCTCAACATTGGTAATTTGTTGATAGATAGAGTGACGCAATAAGTTCTGTACTAAATATGCTCCTTGGGCATATTGGTTCAGTAGTTCCGAAGCTTGTGCTAACGACTGCTCTAATTCTTGCTTTTGCGCTGGAGGCAACTGTTGAGCTTCAACATAGAGCCTATCTAATGTGCGATATATTTGAGGATTTTGCTCCATATCGCTAAACATCGCTTCAAATACATAGGCACCCAAAGTCGTGTATTTTTGTTGTACTTCTGGGGGAATAGTCGGCTTATCACGCAATAACTTCAACTGTTCAACTAACTCTTGAATCTTTAACTCAATCGACAAATAAGATCTTGTTAATTGGATATATCGATCTGTTACGTGCAACAGTTGCTGAATATCAGGCTGAAAAATGTATACCCGGTGTTCCACTTCAAGCTGTAAACGTAGCGAATAGAGTAACTGAACATTCAAAGCCAAGTCATTAGCACGAGCGGAACGGTACGGTTCTTTGAAATAAAGTGAGCTTCTTAATTCATCAACGCAATTGCCGAGCTCTTCTACCGCTGACATTGTTTGGTAACTAGAATGGTTCTGCCAATAAACAGTACCAATCAAAGTTACCCAACCGAGAAGGATCAACAGATAATATCTGACTTTAATACCATTCCATTTTCTATAACCAAACACTTGCGCTACCACATCTAATTTACAATTAAATACAAGCATATACCTAAAATAGTGAGCCTGCCCTGTTACCGATTAAAACGATAATAAAAAAGAGAGCTATCTCAAGCTCTCTTCCTCATCAATTTTTAGCGATTTCGTGTCAATTGATCACGTAGATTAGGCGGTGTCCCTTTGATGGTTAACGTGTCCGTTTCTGGGTCGTAAAAAATACGCTCACCCAGCAACAGGCTATCAAAGCTAACATTTAGCCCCCCACCAGCACCAACAAATTTAGTTAGCTTACGTACGGTAGAACGATCACCGGGAAAACTGTCTTCAAGATCATAGCCATGTGCTGCAGTATACTCTAGGAAACTGGTCCCATCTTGGCTTGGTGACAGTTCACCAGACAACTCGCGAACTTGAATCTCTTCACCTGCTTTAATCTGTTCGTTACAATAGTCGTACACTTGCTTTTTGTAATTTATCGCTTCATCTTTTTCTAGCTTAGAATCAGAGCAGAAATCTTGCACCGCTTGCATCAAGACTTGGTTTTGAACCTTGGTATCTAAACCTACATCAGCTTGTAGAAAATCTAAAAAGAAATCAGATACTTTGCGTCCTACACGCCCTTTGATATAAGCAAGGTAACGATTCGATTCTTTGTCGGTTTCAAAGCTGGATAAGTCAATACGAGCAACAATATCCATTTTACTAATATCGAGATAATCGGTGGCACTAATATCCAAACCTTCTGTCACTTTCAAACTTTGGTTAAGAGGCAGGATCCCGATAAATAAGTAATCGGTCGCGAGAGACTGATATTCAGCCATCACTAAAATACCTTCATCGGCAAAAGGATATTTTGACAATTCTTCTTTTAGCCTCTGGGCGCTAACTTGAGAAAAATCATAAAAATTACGCTCACCTTGGCGAAGTTCCTGCAACCAAGTTTGAAAATCACTGTCAGATTTAAACGAACCAAAGCCTTTACCTGCCTTCGAGTTAAATACGCGATGCAGCTCTGCGACTAGGTTTTCTGTAGAAGTATCATTATCTAAGGATTGTGAGCGGTACTTAACAACCAGCTCGTCTTGTTCATTTTTGCTCAGTTGGTGCAAAATCACGTTGGTAAGATGAAGGCTCATAGTGAAATTATCATCGTTCTGGTTTCAGTTGTAAGGCATTGTAGGTTATCATAAGCCGCTTTTACTATCATCATTAGAGTCTTTATGCCAATTACATCTAAATACAGCGACGAGAAAATTGAAACGATTTTGACTGAGGTTGCTGCCATTCTCGAAAAACACAGTGCCTCTCCAGAGCTCACTCTTATGATTGCGGGAAATATTGCAACCAATGTCTTAAACCAGAACGTTGCAGCTTCACAACGCAAGGCGATTGCTGAAAAATTTGCTTATGCTTTAATGTCGTCTCTAGAAGACAACATCACTAATAAGAATGTATAGATAGAAATCACATGGTAGATAGCGAAAATACATACGGTGAACGCGTATCACGTTTGGTTGGTTGGGGGCATTGGTTTGCTTTCTTCAACATAATAGCAGCGATGCTTATTGGTACTCGATACATTGTCCAATCACCATGGCCTGAAACCTTGCTGGGGCAATTTTACCTGGCGTTTTCATGGGTTGGGCATTTTGGGTTTCTTGTTTTCGCTCTCTATCTACTCGTGCTATTTCCTCTGACATTTGTCATTCCGTCACGCAAACTATTTCGTTTTGTGGCTGTTTGCTTTGCTACCCTAGGCTTAACGACTTTATTGATCGACACTCAAGCCTATCAAGCAATCAATCTCCATTTGACCCCAATAGTATGGGAGTTACTGTTTACCGATGAAGCCAGTACGATCAGCGCTGACTTGCAACATTTATTTGTTGTCATGCCGCTCATTTTTCTGTTGCAGCTTGGCTTGTCCGAATGGGTGTGGCGTAAACAAAGAAAATTATCACACAAGCACGTTGGTCGCCCAATCGCGGCTGTCTTTTTTGTAAGCTTTATTACTAGCCATTTGATATACGTTTGGTCTGACGCTTATTTAGAAAGTTCTGTGACCAGTCAAAAATCGAATTTTCCTCTTTCCTATCCAATGACAGCAAAATCATTCATGGAAGAGCATGGGTTATTTAACCGTGACGAATATCTAAAACGCTTAAAAGACAAGCCTGATAATGTTGACCTGGTTCGTTACCCTATCGAACCACTTAAATTTGAACGCAGAGCCAATAACCTGAACATTTTACTCGTTAGCGTGAACAATTTAAGAAGCGATGTATTGACACCTGAGATCATGCCAAGTGCTTATCAATTTGCCAGCCAAAACTTGAAATTCAATAATCATTACAGTTCAAGTAATGATATGTTTGGTATTTTTGGCCTCTTTTACGGTCTGCCTAGTAGTTATGCAAGCAGTATTCGCTCTCAAGGTGAATCACCAATATTGATTAATGTTCTTCAGCAGCAAAACTATCAATTTGGGCTGTTCAGTGGTGATAATTTTGATGACTCACTCTATGAAGAGACGGTATTCAGAAACCTGAATGTATCAAAAGCACCATTCAACAAAAACAGTAGTCATGACGAACAAACTATTGAACGTTGGGCGAAATGGGTGCCACAACAGGCAAATAAACCTTGGTTTAGTTACTTGGAACTTACTACGGTTGATAACTTTAATGATTTTGATAAATCACCAACCAAAAGTAGTACCAGTGACCGTTTAAGAGCTGGTTATAATAACTCGGCAAATTCCGCTGACAAAGAACTCGGACTCCTGTTTAACAAGCTAGAAGAATTACAACTGCAAGCAAATACTGTTGTCGTAATCACTTCTAATCATGGCGCCGAATTTAATGAGACTAAAACCAATAGTTGGGGCGCAAATAGCAACTACAGCCGCTACCAATTACAGGTTCCGATGATTATCCATTGGCCTGGTAAAGTCGCAGGGGAATATTCACATCGCTCAAGTCACCTCGATTTTTCAGTAACTCTGCTTCAAGATCTACTAGGAGTTTCTTCTAACCCAACCGATTTTAGCAGTGGCAGAAACTTGTTTAATGAAAGCAAGAGAAAGTGGATTTTGGCTGGAGACTCAAGAGAATTAGCACTCATCACTGCAAAGCAAACCACGGTTATCGACAAATTTGGCAACTTCAAGCTATTTGATGAAAACTATCAGCGCCAGAGCAATACCAGCCCAACGCTACCAGTTCTGATGCAAGGCTTAACCGAACTGCAGCGTTTTTATGCTAAAGATAATTAAATCAGGCTGTTAGAACTATTGTCTCTTGACGATAAAAAGAAAAATGAGTAGATTACGCAAATCGGACTGTAGCGCAGCTTGGTAGCGCACCGTCATGGGGTGTCGGGGGTCGGAGGTTCAAATCCTCTCAGTCCGACCATACACCTAGAAAAGAGGGCTTCGGCTCTCTTTTTTTATATAAAAAACATATACCTTTTGATAAAAAACACCATTAAACGCACACAAAACAACCAAACGGTCATTTTGGCACTTTACAAGTGAAAATAGTATCGCTAATATGCGCAACAACACGGAGAGATGGCTGAGTGGTCGAAAGCACCGGTCTTGAAAACCGGCAACCGTTAATAGCGGTTCTAGGGTTCAAATCCCTATCTCTCCGCCATTTTTGTGAATTAAGCTGTTGATTTTTCAACAGCTTTTTTCTTTTCTACGGTACAAAAATCCCTGATACACATATGTACCTCTTCAAGCATACTTCTAGCGTCTACTATACTCGCGTAAACTACCCTTCTGCACTCCAGAAAAAGGGTTATCCCACTGAAAAGCGTATTTCTCTTTTAACGCTTGCCATTATCAGAAATCTTGAGATGAGCGCTCACTTAAAGAGCCAGTTCATCGATTTGCTCAAAGATTCAGATATGGATTTCTACACCTGCTCAACTTCTATTGATGCTGTTGTTGAAACGCTATGTAGTAATTATCGTGAAGAAGACCAGAATCGTTACTACAGTAGCGGGTGACCGCTATTCCTACCGCGACCAGAAGGGCTACATGAATGATAGCCCTTTTAATGTATCTCAATGAATCAGATTTTATATAAGCTCGTATAACTACTCTTTAAGAAAAACAATAGCGTCAGATACTTTTCTCTCTACAGAGTCAGATGAATTGCCAGTGCTAGTTCCGTTTGCAACCATCATAGATGAGCCACCACCGTCTAAATTGATCGCTTTATCAGCACCTAAAGCAATCATTAGTTTTGACATTTCAGTTATGTTTGCGCCTTCAGATTGTCCTGGCTGGCGGCCATAAACTACAGCTGCGTAAAGTATGTTGTCTTGGGTTATTCCCAATGCACTTCTTGGGTGTCGTCTTAAAACCCAACCATTATAGAAGTTTTCACGGTTTTCTGATTTAGCGCTACCCCCGATGCCATCATCATCCTGTCCTCCTTTAACTACACCTATCGGAGGGTATGCACTCCAGCCTTGGTTTGCTCTATAGTCGCTAGCAAAATTGCTGTCAGCTATCAGTGTAGGGCCTGCGCTAAACATTGAAATTCCGGGCTTCAGTGTTACTTCTTCACCTTCGATGCTTACAATTGTATTTAAGGTGACGGAATCTGATTTAGTAATTTTTAGAGCTTTTTGACCAGTAGATTGAATATACATCATTCCTGGTTCAATTTGTGAGCCTCTAAAATCTCGAATATCAACGACCTTTCCTTTGCTGTTGATTACGATTTCCGAGCCATCACCGCTGGGAGTTTTGCCGCCATAAGACTGTTCATAAACAATAACTTCATCTTCATCTTGGCACACAAAATCATGTACGACCTGGTTGGTAGGAGTATCCCCATAACCTCCACAATTGAGAATTACCCCCGGCTTTCTATTCATTCCATCTACTTGAATCGACTGTTCGTTATTTATCTTTAATTGTATTTGTGACGTAACAGAAGTAGCAATATCCACCTTAGTTGACTTTCCTGTGTTGTCGAATACTACTACCGGTCTACCATTTGCAGCTTCTCTAACCAAGCTTCCATCTCTAACGAAAATCCCCGCAGGGGCTCCCAAATCACCAACTTTGTCATTAAAAGCAAAGAACCCCCCATTGATAGCAGCAATCGCATCAAGCCTAGAGGCGATCGATGTAACTGTTTCACCACCAATCAAATGATCTTGCGCTAAAATTGTGTTGATTTGGCCTTTGTACTGAGACAAATCAACCCGAAGTAAACTGATTTCAAAAGGACCTGTTGTAGGGTAGCCATCTTGCGCCGCAGCTCTAACAGAAAAATTAAGACCTTTTGCTTTAAACTTACTCAAAGCATTTTTAGCATCTTCAAGTGTTTTGAACCCTCGAACTCTTAAAATGCTGTCGATTTTCTTGCCCTCAGGAGTTAATTCTGGAGCATCTTCTAGGCTGAATTTTTGTGATGCAGCTAGAAGCTTTGCCTTATAGTCGTCCAATGCCCCTTTATCTAGTGGTCCACTAGAAAGTAAAAAGCCCTCTTTTGAAGAGTAACCTCTAACCACGTTGTATAAGTCAATACCCTGTGACAAATTTACGTGTTGTACTTGTTGATTAAGCCCCTCCTTGCCTATCAGTAAATCGGGTACGTCCCAAGCAAATGTTGAAAACGAAAACAAACATGCAGCAGCGATGATGGAATATTTCATATTAAGTCCTTGTAATTTAATGTATTTTTCTGCGTAGTGTTTAGTAAATAACGGGGTTGCCCTCTTATTTTTCGAAGTTAATTTACTTAGTGAATTAAATAACAAGATACTCATCAAGTTCTGTGATGAGTGTTAAAATTTAGACAATTATCATTAAAAAGGGAGAAAATATCGTTGTGTAGTGGATAAGAGAATTTGACCAACCACTTGTAGACAGGTCGTATGGTTGCAATACTAGAAATAATCCGAAAAGCCAGAATGCTCTATAGGTCGCAACTCACTTTTGTCCAATTATGAGTTTCGCTCAGTGTATTGATGGAAACCGGTGATTAACTCAAATTGTATAAATTTTGACATATATGCTTGACTTTTTACCAACTAAACCCTAACTTCTTGAGTGACAACTTCGTTCAACCAACTTTTACGTCGTAGGAAAACTTAATTAAATATCAATAAGTTAAAATGATAAAGATAGCTTTCAAAGCTCTATCTCTCCGCCACATAAAGAAACAACCCTCTATAAATAATGGTTTTTTTTCGTATCTGAAACCTCGAAACTCATATAGCACTGAAAGGTAATACGACAACATCACGTTTGCACTTGGTCAGGTTCAGTCTGCCGATGACTGCACCGCAGTACAAAAATTTGGCTCGTAACGATAGGCAATGTCAGTTTTCGTCTGCGCATTTAAATTGTAAGCGTTCACCAGCAGCGTGTTGACTAAGTGCTTAGGTAAAAACTCATTTATTTAAGATCGAGCACATTTGGGTATGGCTGCTGACGAACAACAGCGTTGACTATGCGTGAAAGCGTATCAAGTGACGATATCTTTCGCTTTTTACACGTTTCGATTAGCGAGTGTAGACGGTCTCGGAACTTATCGCCTGCATCCGAGGTAGTGCCGTAGCTGATTTTGCTTTGAATGACAAAGCCACGAAGTCGACGTTCAGCTTCATTGTTGGTTAATGGTATTTTGGAACAACCACAAGCTTGGGCTATGCTCATCCAGTTTTTTACAGCGACCTTGATAGCGTTGAATTGGTATTTGCTTGATCCCTTTACTGAGCCAGTAATTAAAACGCTGTCTTATTCGACTTAATCTGTTTAGGTACAGGTTATCCTTTATCGTTTCGGACTCCCAAAAATGTCGCGTTCGAAAGACTAATTTTGCTGAGCATAACAAGTCGTTTCCCTATTTTAGCTGTATGTCCTTTACCTATGTAATCCGCAATCTGTTGTAAGTTTCGGAGCACGTGTGACTAACATAGCTGATGTTTATTTGGTGATATCCAGTTGTAACCACCATATTGGTCACTGACGACAACCCCAGAGTAATTGGCGCCCTGAACCGCTTTAGCTGAGTGAATGGTGCGAGAGAATAGGATCTTTTCGTACACTAAATCGTCGCTCGATACTAACCAGCACCACCGTAAACGCTCTTCACTATTTCGTGAGTGTGAAGTCTCATCGACGTGTACTAACGGAGCCGTTTGAATATTACTTTTGATGGCTTGGTGCAGTGGGGTAAGCATTGAGGCAACACGAGTTTGAGCTTCACTGATTGCGCCAATTGAAAAAGTCGTACCGAATTGCTCCTTAA
>NZ_CAWPQZ010000058.1:0-16320 GCF_963889785.1 Vibrio sp. S12_S33
ACCGATATTGGTTGATTTCGTGGTTTGTAACTGCTGGCGTTTGGCATAAAAGGTAGACAGACTTAACCCGTTACGCTCACAGAAGACACGCTGGGATAAATGACTGGATTGGTATTTTTCAAACAGGGTTTGCCATTCTTGGTCGGTACGTCGTTTTGCCATTTCAGATCTCCTTATGGTTGGAGATTTGATCGTATAGCGTGCTGAGGTTGATTAGAATGCGGTGTTTATGATGCGCTTACTACATGCCTAACTTCAGTCACAGTTTATTCGACAAATACCCTATATAGTAACTTGCATGTAATCAATACATTGCTCCGATTATAACTACAAGTATATATAAATCGCCCCCATGGAGGTCTCTATGCCACAGAATTATGATAGACATATCAGTAGTTTGACCAAAGACACTTACGCTTTGATATTGGCAGGTGGTCGAGGTAGTCGTTTATTTGAACTCACCGATTTTCGAGCAAAACCCGCTGTATATTTTGGTGGTAAGTTTCGTATTATCGATTTTCCACTATCAAACTGTTTCAATTCAGGTATTCACCGCGTAGGTATCGCTACACAATACAAGTCGCACTCGTTGATCCGTCACATTAGCCGCGGTTGGGGAAGCTTTAGGGCTCAACAATTTGTTGAAATTTTACCTGCTTCACAACGAACGGGCGATGACTGGTATGCTGGTACAGCGGATGCGGTATATCAAAATATTGATATAATTCGTTCACATAGACCCAAGTACATTCTAATTCTGTCTGGTGACCATGTATATCGTATGGACTACGGCACTCTACTAGCGGAGCATGTGGCAAATAACGCAGATATGACAGTTTGTTGCCTAGAAGTTGATACTGAAGAAGCAGCAGGCAGCTTTGGTGTTCTGACCGTAGATTCTAAAAACAAAATAGTCGCTTTTGATGAGAAACCAGCTCAACCTAATGAAATTCCGAATAAACCGAATAAGTGTTTGGCTTCAATGGGCAATTATTTATTCAATGTTGATTTTCTTTTTAACCAGTTATTAAAAGATGTGGATGTCCAAGGATCCACCCGCGATTTTGGTCACGATATCATTCCTTCAATCATTAATGAGAGTAATGTTTTTGCGTACTCTTTCAAAGATCCAGACAGTGAAAATCAGCCCTACTGGCGTGACGTGGGTACACTTGACTCATTTTGGGAAGCCAATATGGAACTTGTTACACCTAAACCACAACTTGACCTTTATGATAAAGACTGGCCGATTTGGACATATCAAGAACAGCTTCCACCTGCTAAATTCATTTTTGATAACGATGAACGCCGTGGTATGGCCGTAGATTCAACGGTTTCTGGAGGGTGCATTATTTCTGGTTCAACTATTAGAAAATCATTGTTGTATTCAAGTGTCCATGCCCACTCATACAGTCTTATTGAAGAGTCAGTACTGTTGCCTGGCAGTCAAGTTGGTGAACACGCTAAACTGAAGCGAGTTATCCTTGATAGTTATTGTTGTATCCCGGCCGGTTTGAGCATTGGTTATGATAAGGAACAGGATGAAGCCAATGGTTTTCGTGTTACAAAAAAAGGAATCACCCTAGTAACTAAAACTATGCTGGAAAATCTTGCTAAATAAACGTACTGAATAATTTTTTCGAAATACGAGTCAAAGGCATCGCATGGCGAGAAATATGGCACACGAGTACAATTAGTCTGATACCCAAATTATGGTCTTATCTTCACCACTCGGAGATAAGATCCCGTTCCACCTAAATACAGTCCTTCGTAATGTTGTTCAATTCATAACCACTCCCTTTCAGCAAATGAGGTGCAGGTATCGCCTGTCACGATGTGGTCCAATACACGCACATCCACCAGCGCGAGCGCGTCTTTAAGTCGTAAGCGCACCATAAACCCCGCATTCTAATCAACCTCAGCATGCCATACGATCAAGCCTCCAACCACAAGGAGATTTGAAATGGCAAAACGACGTACCGACCAAGAATGGCAAACCCTGTTCGAAAAATCTGTTAAAGATTTAGTTGTTCTTGCCATGATTGGTACACCGTAAATTGGAACATACGGACAATGTACCTATTTGTGTACCTAAACTTCTAAGCTAGTACGAGTTAGGAAAAGACGTTAAGAGAATGCAATCCCTTGAAATAGCAAGGTTTAGATACAAAAAAAGACGTCCTAGGACGTCTTTCTTCTTGAATTTGGCTCCCCCTGCAAGACTTGAACTTGCGACATACGGATTAACAGTCCGCCGTTCTACCGACTGAACTAAGGGGGAATTGCTTTAAGCGGTGCGAATGTTAGCTAGCGAGATGTTTAGTGTCAACCTTTTTACATCAATAAAAAATAAATTTTCCCATTAAAAATGCTTTACTTTTTTGTATCCCTTATCAGTATTAGGCTAGGTTTACTTATCCACCAAAATTGTGGATAAGTGTGTTAATGAACCTTGCTCAACTTGTTTTTAGGACAGATATTGAGTAATTAATTAAATGTGATTTACTGTTAATCTTGTATTTAACTGTTTGTTTTTACGTTTTTTTTATGACTTATCAAGCGAGGCGATTGTGGTGGTTACATCGTGTAAAAATATCGATTCTCAATAGTATTTTGGGGAAAACTAGTGGATTATTTTTTTGTAACAGGCTGATTTTTGTACGAATTGGGTGGAGGATGATAGCAAACTCCAAAGTGGTAATCTAATGGTTTTTTCGGTGCCAGCTCGATCTTCTGCACAACTATTTTGATGAATTGCTTGCAACAAAACCTCGCTAACAGCGAGAATGCTTGAGAGGTCACAGGCATTGGTTAGAGGAACTATGAACAAAGCGTTTGAATTGGTATCAGACTATCAACCGTCGGGGGATCAACCAACGGCGATTAAACAGTTATTTGCTGGGTTAGACGCAGGGCTTGCTCATCAAACCTTATTGGGTGTGACGGGGTCGGGCAAAACGTTTACTTTAGCCAATGTCATTGCGCAAGCTCAACGTCCAGCAATTTTATTGGCACCTAACAAGACCTTAGCCGCTCAATTGTATGGGGAAATGAAATCATTCTTCCCCAATAATGCGGTTGAGTATTTTGTCTCGTACTACGATTACTACCAACCAGAAGCTTATGTGCCAACCACGGACACGTTTATAGAAAAAGACTCCTCGGTTAACTCCCATATAGAACAAATGCGGCTTTCCGCGACCAAAGCACTTTTGGAGCGTAAAGATGCAATTATTGTTGCTTCGGTTTCCGCTATTTATGGGTTGGGTGATCCAGATTCGTATTTAAAGATGATGCTGCACGTCCGCCGTGGTGATGTGATGGATCAGCGCGATATTATCCGCCGTTTAGCGGAGCTTCAATACACGCGTAACGACATGGCGTTTGAACGTGGTCAATTCAGAGTCCGCGGTGAAGTGATTGATATATTTCCTGCCGAATCAGACTATGCCGCTGTACGAGTCGAAATGTTTGATGATGAGATTGATTGTATCAGCCTGTTTGATCCGCTAACAGGGGCGATGATTCAGCGTGACTTGCCAAGGTATACTGTTTATCCCAAAACTCACTACGTGACTCCTAGAGAGCGAATTTTAGATGCAATAGAACTGATTAAAGAAGAGCTGCGAACTCGTCAAGCTTATCTGCTTGAAAATAACAAATTGCTCGAAGAACAACGGATATCGCAGCGCACTCAATTTGATATTGAAATGATGAATGAACTTGGATTCTGTTCTGGTATTGAAAACTACTCGCGCTATCTCAGCGGTCGTAATGAAGGTGAACCACCGCCAACACTTTTTGACTATCTGCCTCATGATGGCTTGTTGATTATTGATGAATCTCACGTTACCGTGCCGCAAATTGGCGCAATGTTTAAAGGGGATCGCTCGCGCAAAGAAACGTTGGTCGAATTTGGTTTCCGTTTGCCTTCTGCCCTAGATAACCGCCCATTGAAGTTCGAAGAGTTTGAATCACTCGCGCCACAAACTATTTTTGTTTCTGCGACACCGGGTAACTACGAATTGGAAAAATCGCAAGGTCAGATTGTCGATCAAGTTGTTCGTCCAACGGGTTTGCTTGATCCTGTGCTAGAGGTTCGCCCGGTGGCGACACAAGTCGATGATCTGTTGTCTGAAATTCGAATCCGTTCGGTCAAGGAAGAACGAGTATTGGTCACCACTTTGACGAAACGAATGGCAGAGGATTTAACCGAATATCTGCATGAGCATGGAGTAAAAGTTCGATACCTTCACTCGGATATTGACACAGTTGAACGAGTTGAAATTATTCGTGATCTTCGTTTGGGTGAGTTTGATGTATTAGTGGGTATCAACTTACTTCGTGAAGGTTTGGATATGCCAGAAGTGTCGTTGGTTGCTATTTTGGATGCAGATAAAGAAGGCTTCTTACGTTCAGAACGATCGCTGATTCAAACCATTGGTCGTGCCGCACGTAATATCGAAGGTAAAGCGATTTTATATGCAGACCGTGTCACTAACTCGATGAAGAAAGCGATGGATGAGACCGAGCGTCGTCGTCAAAAGCAGCAAGCGCACAACGAGGATCTGGGCATTCAACCGCAGGCCCTTAAACGTAATATCAAAGATATTATGGAATTGGGTGACATCACCAAATCGAAAAAACAGCGTGCTAGCGCTCAAGTTCCGTTATCGAAAGTGGCCGAAAGCTCTCAAACCTACAGCGCGTTAACACCACTGCAATTAGAGAAAGAGATCAGTAAATTAGAAGCTAAAATGTATAAACATGCGCAAGATTTGGAATTTGAATTAGCAGCACAGAAACGAGATGAGATTGAGAAGTTACGTCAGCAGTTCATAACCAATAGTTAAAAAAATAGCCAATAGAAAAGAGACTCTATTGGCTGTTATTTGTGAATACTTTATTCACTAACAACGTCAGTTGGCTAGGTGACCCCTAAGGGTCATATGAGCTAATGCATATATCACGCCAAGCTTAACTAAGCCCTAAAGTGTGATGTGGGTTCTAAACTATAGGCTCTCTCTAACTTTTTTTTGCAAAATGCAAACCTTAATGCAACAATTAAGGCATACTGCAAATGTTAATGGCTAGGTTATGCAATCGAGTTTATCAATACAGAAAACTAAGTATCTTCTGATGGTCGAAGATACTGCGTCTGTTGCGGCGTTGTATCGTTCTTATTTAACGCCTCTTGAAATCGATATTAATATCGTCGGGACCGGCCGCGACGCAATAGAAAGCTTGGCTCATCGAGAGCCAGATTTGATTTTGCTCGATCTTCGATTACCGGATATGACTGGTATGGACGTCTTGCACGCGGTCAAAGATCAATATCCTGACGTCCCTGTGATTTTCATGACAGCACACGGTTCGATTGATACTGCCGTTGAGGCCATGCGTCATGGGGCACAAGACTTTCTGATTAAACCCTGTGAAGCGGACCGTTTGCGTGTCACGGTCAATAACGCCATTCGCAAAGCAAGCAAATTACGAAATGACGTCGGTAATCCGGGTAATCAGAATTACCAAGGTTTTATTGGAAGTAGTCAAACTATGCAGTCGGTTTATCGCACTATTGATTCTGCCGCAACTAGTAAAGCCAGTATTTTTATCACAGGTGAGAGTGGTACAGGTAAAGAGGTGTGCGCTGAAGCGATTCATGCTGCGAGTAAGCGCGGTGATAAGCCGTTCATTGCCATCAATTGTGCGGCGATTCCTAAAGATTTGATAGAAAGTGAGTTGTTTGGTCACGTCAAAGGTGCATTTACTGGTGCAGCCACCGACCGACAAGGTGCAGCCGAGCTAGCCGATGGTGGTACTCTATTTTTGGATGAATTGTGTGAAATGGACTTGGATTTACAAACCAAGCTATTGCGTTTTATACAAACGGGTACATTCCAAAAAGTCGGTTCGTCTAAAATGAAAAGTGTGGATGTGCGTTTTGTTTGTGCAACCAACCGTGACCCTTGGAAAGAAGTTCAAGAAGGGCGTTTTCGAGAAGATTTGTACTATCGACTGTATGTAATCCCTTTGCATTTACCCCCTTTGCGAGAACGAGGTGATGATGTTATTGAAATCGCTTATTCGTTGTTAGGTTTCATGTCGAAAGAAGAAGGGAAAGGCTTTGTTCGTCTAGCACCTGAGGTGGTTGAGCGTTTTACACAGTATGAATGGCCCGGTAATGTTCGCCAACTACAAAACGTTTTACGTAACGTTGTTGTTTTGAACCAAGGTAGTGAGATCCAACTAACTATGCTGCCACCACCTTTGAACCAAGTTCTGGATAATCAAATTCGTATCCCCAATTCGAATTCAGAGACTGATACAAAAAGTGTCACCGTACACGATATTTTTCCACTATGGTTAATAGAGAAGCAAGCCATTGAACAAGCGATTGATGCTTGTGATGGCAATATTCCTAAAGCCGCGGGTTATTTAGATGTTAGCCCTTCAACCATCTATCGTAAAATTCAAGCATGGAACGCCAAAGAGAATTAATCGAAATGGAATTAATAAATCAAAATAAAATTGCACATTTAGCTCAGGAAATTGGTGAAGAGAACGTTCCTGTATTGTTGCAGATTTTTCTAGGGGAGCTTAGTGACTACTCTCATAAGCTTACTGATGACACGCTAAGTAGCAAGTTTGAGTATCTCAAAGAGATTAGCCATGCTTTAAAAAGTAGCGCATCGAGTTTTGGTGCCGACAGACTATGTGCTAAAGCGGTTGAGATTGACGCGAAAGCGAAAGAACAGCAGTTGTTTGATGAAGATCAAGAATTGGCAGCGATGCTGAGTTTGATTGAAGAAACGCATCGCTGTTATTCAAACTTGATGTAACCAAGTTAATTACTCGGTAATTCCATAGAGAACTAGCCGATTAACTGAGTTTCGATTGCTTGTTGAAGTTTTACGCGATCATGCCGCCAGTCGCGGTTGAGAGAGGCTAAGTTGGTGGTGACACAATGCCATAGTTCTGCGAGCTCTGGATGAGGCGTGTCGCCAATCACAACATCAATACCACGAGCATGGCATGCTCTCTCACACCATTCCAATTTTTGTTGAAGTGACATTCTTCCCGCTGGGCCTTGTTCAGGCGATAAGTTTTCGACAAAAATCAATTTTGCTTTTATGTTTTGTTTAATGGCATTGCCGATCTCTGGCAGTAACAGTGGTGGCATGACACTGGTTAAGAAACTGCCGGGGCCAAGGATAATACAATCTGCAGCACTGATTGCCGCTACTGCCTCTTTCGTAGCTGGTACTTCAGGCGACAAGTCTAAACGGCGCAAGTTTTCCTGCATTTCATCGACATTGGTTTCACCTGTAACCCAGCGACCATCCAAAGACAAAGCAGTCAGATCAGAAGGATGCTCCGACATTGGCACGATATTGACATCCACCTTCAGCATGTTGCGAATCAGGTTGATTGCATCGAGAGGGCGTACCGATAGGTTGTCTAAAGCAGTTAGCATTAAATTACCAAGGTTGTGTCCATTCAGCTCACCTGCGCCTTTGAAGCGATATTCAAACATCATCGAACTGATCGAGGGTTCGGTAATCAATTGATTAATACAGTTGCGAGTATCACCCCAAGCAATACCACCTTGGCAGTGGCGAATGCGACCAGTTGAGCCGCCGTTATCGGTAGTGGTAACAATACCGGTTGCGTTAGAACCGAAATCTTTTAAAGCCGCTAGCATACGTCCTAGCCCGTGTCCGCCGCCTATAGCGACGACTTTTTTGGATGCGTAAATACTCATCTATTTCTTCTTATTTTTAAATATTTCACTACAATTTAGAGTAGGTGGTTCATAACTCATACTCATTAGGTGGTAAATTGAGTGGTGGATATATTTTTTTTGCTACAAGGGTAGAATCACTTAAAAATTTTAAGTATTTTACCTTTAGCTGCTGTTGATTTGGTTGATTATAATACCTCAACAGCTGCCATAGCTCCGAGCTTTATCAGCTAAGTCTCATTTTTGTGAGATAAGGTGGTTAAGCCAGTGGCCTACTGCCACAAGGGCATAATTGGAAATGATTATGCCTCCCGTATTTGGAAAGGTGTTTCGTGGCGCAACAATTCGAAGATAGATTTCAGCGTAAATTTTATTATCTACGCTTATCCGTTACAGATGTCTGTAACTTTAAATGCACATATTGTCTACCTGATGGTTATAAACCTTCGGGGCAGAAAAATTCGTCTTTTTTAACCCTCCCTGAGATACGACGCGTCGTAAAAGCATTTGCTGATTGTGGTACGTCTAAAGTACGCATCACTGGTGGTGAGCCCAGTCTTCGCAAAGATTTCACCGAAATTATTGCGACGGTGGCCAATACAGCCGGCATCAATAAAGTAGCGACGACGACTAATGGCTACCGTATGGCGAAGCAAGTTGAACATTGGAAAGACGCGGGGTTAACTCACGTCAATGTGAGTGTTGATAGCTTAGATCCGCGCATGTTTCATCAGATTACGGGCAAGAATAAGTTCAACGATGTAATGTTGGGGATTGATCGTGCTTTTGAAGTCGGATTCGAGCAGGTTAAGGTCAATGTCGTACTTATGAAAGATATGAATCATCACGAGCTTCCTGCTTTTCTCAACTGGATCAAACACCGTCCTATTCAACTGCGTTTTATTGAATTGATGCAAACTGGAGATATGGATAGCTTGTTCGACCGTCATCATGTTTCTGGCGTGGCGATTCGTAATCAACTTATTGCGGACGGCTGGGTGCTCAAAGCACGAGCTAATAATGATGGTCCGGCACAAGTGTTCGTGCATGCTGATTACCAAGGTGAGATTGGCCTTATTATGCCTTATGAGAAAAACTTTTGTGAGAGTTGCAACCGCTTAAGAGTATCAGCAAAAGGCAAACTGCATTTGTGTCTGTTTGGCGACCATGGAGTTGAACTGCGTGATCTGCTTGAAAAAGATGAACAAGAAACCGCGTTAATTGAACGTATTCAAGCGCAATTACAAACTAAATCTGTGAGTCATTTTCTACATGATGGTCATACAGGAATGACACCACATCTCGCCTCAATCGGCGGATAAAATTCTAATTTTCTGATACTTGCTCACGATATAACGAAGGGGTAAGTTCAATACAACATCATATCTTAAAAAGAAAGGTGAACTAATGGGTCATGCAGAAAGCAAATTCCAACCTGCAAATATCGCGGTATTGACAGTGTCAGATACTCGTACGGAAGAAAATGATACCTCAGGCGGTTACCTAGCCGAGCAGCTTCAAGAAGCTGGTCACAAATTAGCAGATAAGAAAATTGTCATTGATGATATGTACAAAATTCGAGCGATTGTTTCACAGTGGATTGCTGATGAAGACGTTCAAGCGGTGTTGATTACTGGCGGAACTGGCTTCACTTCTCGTGACAGTACACCCGAAGCGCTTAAGCCTTTATTTGATAAAGAAGTGGAAGGTTTTGGCGAGTTATTCCGAATGGTCTCTTATGAAGAGATAGGTACATCTACCATCCAATCTCGCGCTATTGCAGGTTTTGCTAATCACACCATAATTTTTGCGATGCCGGGGTCTACCGGGGCATGTCGTACTGGTTGGACGAAAATTATTAAGCAGCAAATGGATGCAAGTCACCGTCCTTGTAACTTCATGCCTCACCTTGCGGTATAAGGAAGCCCGATGAGCTCATTTACTCATATTAATGCTTCTGGTGAAGCTAACATGGTTGATGTTTCGGCGAAGGCCGAAACCGTTAGAGAGGCACGCGCAGAAGCGTTTGTTCATATGGCACCAGAAACGTTGCAGTTAATCGTTTCTGGGCAACATCACAAAGGCGATGTCTTTGCTACGGCTCGTATCGCGGGTATTCAGGCGGCAAAGAAAACATGGGATTTAATTCCACTCTGTCATCCATTGTTGCTTTCCAAAGTAGAAGTGCAGCTTGAGGCTATTGAGGCTGAAAATAAAGTACGTATTGAATCTGTTTGTAAGCTTGCAGGAAAAACAGGCGTAGAAATGGAAGCTTTGACGGCTGCTTCGGTTGCAGCGTTGACCATCTACGATATGTGTAAAGCCGTTCAAAAAGATATGGTGATTAGCCAAGTTCGTTTGTTGGAAAAAACAGGCGGGAAATCGGGTCATTTTAAGGCCGAAGAATAAAAATTGAATTTTGAAAACGATAATTCAAACAAGACAGTAAGTGGTGAAGGCATGATTACGGTTCTCTTTTTTGCTCAGACACGAGAATTAGTTGGGCAAGACAGTCTGGTGGTTGATAGTGAGTTTGATACGGTTGAAGCATTACGTGCTCACTTAGCCGCTCAAGAAGGTAAGTGGGGGCTCGCGCTAGAGGCCGGAAAATTATTAGCCGCCGTCAATCAGTCGATTGTCCCATTTGATACAGTGTTGCAAGTTGGTGACGAGGTTGCTTTTTTCCCACCAGTGACCGGGGGCTAAAATGGATAGCAGAGTAAGCGTACAGCAAGATGATTTTTCGGTTGATGCCGAATACCAATATTTGTCGGAAGGAACGGCAACCGGTGCGGTGGTTACCTTTATTGGTAAAGTACGAGATATGAACTTAGGCGACAACGTTATTGGCTTGTCGCTGGAGCACTATCCAGGCATGACAGAGAAATCGCTCAGTGAAATTTGTGATCAAGCTGAGCTACGTTGGCCTTTGCAGAAAATTCGTGTGATTCATCGAGTCGGCGACATGGATGCTGGTGATCAAATTGTGTTTGTTGGTGTTACCAGTGCGCATCGTGGTTCTGCATTTGAAGCGTGCGAATTCATCATGGATTACTTAAAGACTAAAGCGCCTTTTTGGAAAAAAGAACGTACCACGAATGAAACACGTTGGGTGGATTCAAGAGATTCTGATGCTAAAGCAGCGGCTCGTTGGCAGAAATAGGTACTATTTACTTAGTCCTTTTTGAGTATATGAATGGTGCCTCGTTGCTGATGTTTAGCATGAAATAGAGCTTTATCTGCAATTGCAACAAATTGTTGTGGTGTCATGTCGGTTGGTATATTGACGCAATGTTGTATGCCGATTGTTATCGAAACATAGGGAGAAACGTGTGAGCCTTTATGGGGGATCGCTAATTCTCTCACTTTATTGAGTAGTTGATAGGCTCTATTTTTACATTGTGTGTCATCTATATCGGTAATAAATAGCAAAAATTCATCTCCTCCGTACCGAAAACAGAGATCATGTTTTCGTTTCCAATGCTGAAGTAGTTTTCCTACCTCACGCAACACATCATCCCCATTAACGTGCCCATAGTGGTCGTTGTATTGTTTAAAACAATCGATATCGATCATAAAAATAGCGGCACTGGATTTTTCTAGCCTAGCCATATCTAAAGCTTGAGGGAGTAAGGAATCCATCGCGTAGCGGTTATAGACTTGGGTGAGGTGATCTATATAGGTCAGTTTTTCAAGCTTGAGCTGGTGGGTCGCGAGTTTTTCTACAGTACGTTTGTATTCGGTAATGTTACGTACTGTCCAAAGTACATACTCTGTTCCGGCTAATGGGATTACGAGTGCATTGAAATATTGAATATCTTGAGGGCCTTCTCTGCCTTCAAAATAGGGTAAAGTTTTTGGATCAAGCTCATATTCGAATTCTTGGTGCTGACCGCTATCAATCACGTCAGCAACGACTTGATTAAACCAACGAGCTTTATCGTGTGGAAGCACTTGGTATTGGTTTAGGCCGATGATGGTGGCAGGGTTATGGTGACGACTTCTGTCGGTTCCTCCCCATGTTTCGACATAGACTCCTTCACGGTTAATGAGAAAAGTTGGCTCAGGAAGCGATTCAAAGAAGGCATACATCAATACTGGATTTTCTAAGATAGCAGATATTAACGGTGAATTCGCCATACTCCAGCCTTAATAATATAAAAGTTAATACATTAATATATAGATGATCTTGACGATAAAATCTTGCGCGCAATGGCGTGTTCAATGCTATTAAGTGGTATATAAATGAGACGAAGGGCTTTTTGTTTTTCAATGCTTTTCTTTTAGTAAAGTAACACTCTGGAATGGTGATAGTTTTTGCCTATTAAAAAAATTGGTCATTTCCATTTAGTAAAATCAAGAAATTAGACAACACTTACTCTAAAGGCAGCATAACGTTGCAAGTAAGGAGACTATTATGCAATCGCTCAAAGTTAAAGATTATATGACATTACAAGCAGTTACTTTTAAACCCGAAATGTCACTCACTGCCGCACTAGATAAAGTGATTCGTTCTGATCATCTAGGCGGCCCTGTCATTAACGATCAAGAACAGGTGATCGGTTTTCTTTCCGAGCAGGACCTACTCGATAAATTAGTGAAAATCAGTTATTTTTGCCAAGACACACATCTAGTCAGTGACTGTATGCACCCGGATGTGTTATCTGTCGGGCCTGATACCTCTATCATAGAACTTGCCGATATGATGAAAGTCGGTAAACCTAAGGTTTATCCCGTGCTAGACCAAGGAAAATTGGTGGGTATTATCACCCGAAGAGATGTGCTACGTGCACTGGGTAAAAATCTCGACAGTTGTTTCAAGCGACAAGTATAAGTAGATTCAATCGTTTTCTAATCGAACGAAATAAGGATATCATCATCTTTGCTATCCTGAATCTAACTTAAATTATGTGTGAGTAGTCTAGAGACGCCAACGAGCGTCTTTTTTTTTACTAGAGTATTGACCTTGGAGTTAGCTCTAAGGTGTAAGCTTATTGAAAAGTAAAAGGAGAACCTTATGTGCACAAAACACGACGCCTGTCGCTCAACAAAAAAAACGATAGTTCATCAGCAATCTGCTTCATGTGCCAGCTCTAAAATTACCTCCATTAAAGCGGCTACGGTAGAGCCTAGTGATGGAGGCTGTTGTAGCTCTCAAGGTTGCCCAAGTGGTGTAGAACCTAGTGATGACGAGGAATCTGCTCGGAGAGCATCATCCCATGCGCTTTATTCTTTAAGTTGGCAAATAGAGGGCATGGATTGTCCTTCTTGTGCGCGAAAAATAGAGACCGCGATTAAAAAAGTAAACGCTATTGTTGATGCAAAAGTACTGTTTGCTACTGAAAAACTGGTGGTTCAATTTAATGCTCCAGAGGCAGAACAAGCGATAGAGCAAGCCGTTGCCAGTGCAGGCTTTTCGATTCGCCGCACTGGTGCATCTCAAGTAAAAACTAGCGATAACACCGGTTGGAAATTGATCCTCATCTACAATGCACAAATCTTTTCAATAGCCTCAGCCATGGTTTTTGCTGCCATTATCCAATCTGACTTGCCACAGATTAGCCACTGGATTTTCGTCGCAACCTGCTTGGCTGGTTTATATCCGATTGCCAAAAAAGCGATGCAGTTGGCAAAGTCAGGAACCCCTTTCGCTATAGAGACGTTAATGAGCGTTGCCGCATTAGGTGCACTCTATCTTGGGGAAACAGTAGAAGCGGCGATGGTTCTTTTACTATTTCTTATCGGTGAGCGTTTGGAAGCTTTTGCCGCCTCTCGCGCGAGAAGTGGTGTGCAAGCATTAATGGCTCTGGTACCTGAAACAGCAACAAAAATAGTGGCAGGAGTTCGCGTGAATGTCGCGGTAAGTGAACTACAGCCGGGGGATGTTGTTGAAGTGTCACCGGGAGCACGACTTCCAGCCGATGGCCAGTTACATGAAGTATCCGCCAGTTTTGATGAAAGTGCTTTAACTGGCGAATCATTGCCAGTTGAACGTTTTAAAGGTGAGAATGTGATGGCGGGCGCGGTGGTTGTCGATCAAGTGGTACGCTTTACCATAGTATCCAAACAGGGTGAAAATGCGATTGACCGCATTTTGCATTTGATTGAAGAGGCTGAGGCTCGTAAAGCGCCGTTAGAACGTTTTCTTGACCAATTCAGCCGTTGGTACACGCCATTAATGATGGTGCTCTCCCTTGCGGTGGTTGTCATCCCACCACTGTTTTTTGCTCAGCCTTGGGAAACGTGGGTCTATCGAGGTTTGGCGCTGTTATTGATTGCTTGTCCTTGTGCTTTAGTGATTTCAACACCAGCGGCCATTACGTCGGGTTTAGCCGCCGGTGCGCGTCGTGGAGCCTTGATAAAAGGTGGGGCAGCGTTAGAGCAGTTAGGCAAAATTGAAACTATCGCGTTTGATAAAACCGGTACCCTAACTAAGGGTAAACCCGATGTAACTGATGTGATTGCGCTTAATGGTTATCCGGAAAACCAATTATTGAGCATGGTTGCTGCTATTGAAATTGGCTCAAGCCATCCGTTGGCTACCGCCTTGGTTGCTAAAGTTGAATCTATGGGGCTACCGATTGCTCAGGCCTCTGACAAGAAGGCACTGATTGGTCGAGGTGTTTGTGGGGTAGTGGATAGAAAAACATACCAAGCACTAGCGCCAAGTAAAGTGACTGTTAGTGTTTCCCATGAGACAAAACAGCGCATCGAAGCATTAGAAAGTGAAGGTAAGACCGTTGTTGTTGTTTTGGAAGATGCGCGACTGATTGGCCTATTGGCTTGGCAAGATACCTTGCGTGAAGATGCGAAAGAGGCCATTGATGCTCTGCATCGGCTCGGGATCAGTACGATCATGCTCACGGGTGATAATCAAAGAAGTGCTGCAGCCATTAGTACTCAATTAGGTATCGACTTCAAAGCTAGTTTGTTGCCACAAGATAAAGTCAGTTATATCCAGCAGTTGGCACAGCAAAAAAATGTGGCCATGGTGGGGGATGGCATCAATGATGCGCCGGCAATGAAAGAGGCGAGCATTGGTATTGCAATGGGGGGAGGAACCGACGTTGCGCTTGAAACTGCAGATGCTGCTATTACCCATAATCGGCTAATTGAATTAGCGGCCATGGTGGAGCTATCGCAAGCGACGTTAAGAAACATTCGGCAAAATGTTACTTTAGCACTTGGTTTAAAGGCGGTATTTTTGGTGACAAGCTTATTGGGGGTAACAGGATTGTGGGTCGCTGTTTTGGCTGACAGTGGTGCTACAACTCTCGTTACATTGAATGCTCTACGCTTATTGAAATTCAAGCAATAACCCAATGTTGATACGGGTGGTGGGTTGTCACCTGTATCATTTTACTTTTATCCTCATTCCTTCTGAAAATGTGAGGTATGCCGACTATATTTGCAGTGCTTTGTTTGATAGGTAAATAAATCGCTTTAATTAAACGCACATTATTACATCGATATGGTCTATTTTTGTGATGCCAACCGTTTTACTATGAGATAGTAGGTTACATTACGCCATTCATTGTGAAGTTGATCACTCTTTGTTGAGGCTAGGTCATATAAAGTAAGTCCTTATCCGATGAATATCTATGAGCTGAACAAGCCGCAATAAGGAGTCACTTATGTCTCAAGCAGTTTTCCATCTTGGCGTTACCGAAGCCGATCTTAATGGTGCAACCCTAGCCATCATTCCTGGTGATCCGGCGCGTGTACAAAAAATCGCGGAAGAAATGGAAAATCCAGTTTTTCTAGCCAGTCATCGTGAATATACGGTTTACCGTGCAGAATTAGATGGTAAGCCAGTGGTGGTTTGTTCTACTGGTATTGGTGGCCCTTCAACTTCTATTGCGGTTGAAGAACTTGCGCAACTTGGCGTTCGTACGTTCTTACGTGTGGGTACAACTGGTGCAATTCAACCACATGTTAATGTGGGCGATATGATCGTGAGCACAGGCTCTGTTCGTCTTGATGGTGCGAGTTTACATTTTGCTCCAATGGAATTCCCTGCCGTTGCCGATTTTGATGTGGCAACTGCGATGAAAGCGGCGGTTGTTGAAAGTGGTGCTACAGTGCATATGGGCGTTACGGCGTCTAGTGATACTTTCTACCCTGGCCAAGAACGTTATGACACTTTCACCGGTCGTGTTGTGCGCCGTTTCCAAGGTTCAATGAAAGAATGGCAAGACATGGGCGTGCTCAACTTTGAAATGGAATCTGCAACGCTATTGACTATGTGTGCAAGTTCTGGTTTGAAAGCGGGTTGTGTGGCCGGTGTTATCATCAACCGTACTCAAAAAGAGATTCCAGACCACTCTACACTAAAAGAGACAGAAGCGCGTTCAATTAAAGTTGTTGTTGAAGCTGCACGTAAAATGCTTTAACACTTAAACTTTACACTTCTCTTCAAAACGAAGCCCCGACATTGTTGGGGCTTTTGTTGTATCGAGAAAACCCCCAGCTAGGCTGGGGGTTCCGTAAAGCTTACAGCTATAAGTCAGTTATATAACCCCTTTCAATTTGATAAAAACGTCTTGTGGTCTGGCAACTGCAAGAGTCAATTAAGA
>NZ_CAWPQZ010000059.1:0-16049 GCF_963889785.1 Vibrio sp. S12_S33
ACTGATACTCTACGATTACATGGCCAAATGTATGAGGGAACTGGCAAAGCCAGAGCCTGATATCAACTCACTTCTTCCTTGGAACTTCTCACACTAAAACGCTCCGTGGGATCGTGGGGCGGATACGATGGTTAAGAGAGATCATCAACATTTTGTAGTAACAGGTTTTCGCCTTTATTTTTCGGTTTACGGCGTAGTACTAACGTAAGTAACACTCCGCTGACAAAACTGGTTAGCAGCATCAGATACATATAGCGATCGCTTTTTCTGTAGTGGTGGTCCGAAATAGCAGTAACCTTGCCAGTTTCAAAGGTTATACGGACAAAACCAATAATGCTACCGTCGTGGTAAACGGGCTCTACAAGTTGCTGACGGCCGATGCGAGCGGTTTCCAGCGGTGTATCTAACCCTAACACTTCCCTAACGCTTAGCGCACTTTCGCTGGCTGCGAGCTTGATACCTTCTGCATCATAAATGGTGGCATCAAACACTAAGCTGTCTTGCGCCAACTGGTTGGTTAATGCAAGTAAGCGCTCTTGGTCTTGTTCGGCAATCATGTTACCTGCTGATAGCGAGGCTTGTGAAATGAGCACATTAGTGAGCGTCTCTAGCTGGTTGGCTTGAATTCGTTCATTTCCTTTGCTGATCACGACACTATTTTGTACGGTAAAGAAAAACATCCCGGCTAAGAAAACAACCGTAATCACGCGGATTGCGACACGAAATGAAAATAATGAGCCATCCATAATCAACCTAACGGAATTAATTGAAACTTTACCCATATTGATACTTGCGTTTTTAAATTGCAATAGGGTAACGTCTTGCTAATAGAGCCTGATGAGAGATACTCGAAATAAAATAAAGTGGCGATCAATTTTTTTGATGACACCTTGTTCATTGAGGCTGAAAGCATTAACTAAGGAATGATAAACATGGATGCGCTAAAAACCTTGCCAATTAAAAGGCATACCACACTACTTAACCGTTTACCTGAGACTCGTTTCTCTTCTCAATTCGATAAGTCTAAAGCGAGCTGGATTATTTTCGCACCGTATTTATCAACCCAATGCTTTGATGATATTGACTTCTTTACCGGATATTATAATCCGGTGCTTGATATGTGGAAAGTCGGTCACTACGAGGTCGCGTTAATGGCGGGGAAGTTCACTAGTGAACATGAAAAGGTTTTACAAGGTCTTGAAATTGATTATGCGCGCTTAAATGAAGTGCCTGACTTATCGAAACCGGGTCTTATTGTGATGGATATGGATTCAACGGCTATTCAAATTGAATGTATTGATGAGATTGCCAAGTTAGCCGGGGTTGGAGACGAGGTTGCTGAAGTGACAGAGCGAGCGATGCAGGGGGAGTTAGATTTTGAGCAAAGCCTTCGACAGCGGGTAGCTAAGCTCGCCGGAGCGGATGAATCGATTCTTGAAAGTGTACGCACCACATTGCCTTACATGCCAGATCTCAAAGAATTTGTTGCCACTTTAAATGCATTGGGCTGGAAAACGGCGATAGCATCGGGCGGTTTTACCTATTTCTCGGACTATTTAAAAGAGGTTTTACAGCTCGATCATGCGCAATCAAATACGCTTGAAATTATAGACGGCAAGCTAACGGGCAAGGTGTTAGGCGATGTTGTCTCTGCTCAAACCAAGGCTGATATATTGCATGAACTCGCCGAAAAATATGATATTGAAGTGCACAATACAGTGGCAATCGGTGATGGTGCCAATGACTTAATAATGATGTCAGCCGCTGGGTTGGGGGTGGCTTATCATGCAAAACCGAAAGTAGAAGCACAAGCGCAAAGCGCAGTGCGTTATGCTGGTTTGGGGGGCGTGTTGTGTATTCTTTCTGCTGAACTGGTCAAAAAACAAAAAATCAGTTGGCAAGCGAAGCCTTAGTCTGTTGCCGTCACTAATGATGAAAAGAGCGCAGAAAACAGCGCTCTTTTTAAAGCGTTAGTTCTAAACGAATTAATATTTCATCAGTAATATCAACAAGTTCCCCATATCCGACAATGGCAGTAATCTCCTTTTCTAAAGCTCGGGCATGGTGAATGCTGATTTGTGCAAGCTCATTAAGATCACTGCGTAGTAGTGTTGTTATGGGGTCAAATACTGGTGCACTGCAAATACGCAACACGTAGATTTCCCCCATCAGCTGCGCTTTTTGAATGAAAGCAATGCGTTCTTTGGTACTTTCAAAATCACTCAACAGCTTAGATTGGATTGATTGAAGGCGTCCGCCAAATTTGATCGCCGCGATATACACTTCATTATACTGAGGTGTTGCACCCTCGATACGCTTCATAGGTTTGGCTAGCAATGTATTGGTGTGATTTTTAAAAATTGGCTCCAATGAGATTCGATGCTCTTGTCCAAGTTTAGCAAGCAATACCAAATGCGGGGGAAGCGGGTAGTTAACGCCGATTACTTTCGGTCTAAGGTTTACCCCATGTTTATCAATAAATATCGGGGTGCTGATCATCTTATCTAATAAAATATTGTGTAGCCCTTCCAAAAGCTGGTGGCTTGGCAAAACTTCTTCTTTGGCTGGTAGTTTGTCTTGATTATTTTCAATAAGACTATTGAAAAAAACGATCGTTTTGGTTGTTTGAGTATTGTCTTCGATCATCAATTGCAAACGACGGCCTTCAGGACCAATACGCACTACGCTGTAAGGAACACGATTGAGTGGTAATTTTTTATTATAGAGTTGCAGCTCGCGGAAATTGACGCTGACTGTATCTCCTGCCTTCACTGCTAGCGGCGTGTCTACAATTAAGCTTAGCCCTCGCTTTGATAAGTCGACAGTATAACCTTCAGCCGTAGCATCCCCTTTGCTTGATATGGTGATAGGTGATTTGAGACTATAGCGGGGTTCTTTTCTACGCGAGCGAGCATCGAAATAAATACCAGTTGGCTCACCAATGATTTTTCTTGAGTGTCTGAACGCATTGAGTTCACTATTCGCTAACTTAGGCTTGTCGATCAGTAGATAATCTTTGGCGGACTGTTCATCACCAATTTCTTGCAATATCCCGCAGTGGGTCAGTTCACTGGAGCGATCAGAGAGTTCACTGGCATGATTAGCGAGTTCTTTGCGTTCTTCATCTGAAAGCTCAAAGACGAATAAACGAAATGCTTTCCAGCTGTCGCGACGAGCTCCGACATGCCAGAACATTTTACGTTGTTCACGACTTGCTTCTGGCATCATCATTGAGAAGAACAGTGTCTTACCTTGATGCTCATGCTTAAATGAATACATCACGTTATTACTACCGCGAATCCCTGGTTTGGTCAGTTGCTGCATGCGCTCTTTTTTAAATAAAGAACCGAGAGTCTGTTGGTTACGCTCATCATGCCAATATTGCCAGATTGGTTGATTATTCTCTGTCAGCAATACGAGTTTTAGTTCATCACCGCTAAAAAAGACGGGTAGGTTACAAGTATGTTTAAGGTAAGTATGTTCGTAACCACGGGTGCGAGCTCTAATTAACTTGTCTTGGTTATCATGACGCGCTTTTTGCGAATTATTTTGAAGTGCTTCGTTGATAACTTTTTCGATGACATTGGTGTCAGAAAGCTTCAAGGTTCGTAAAAACTTAACCGCATCGTTATCGTAGGACTCTTCAATCCCAAGGATGCGATATTCAATGGTATTGTGCAGGCCAACCACTTCAGACGATTTATTAAGCTCCGAAAAATGAACCTTAATAACTTCGCCCAATTTGTAGTCGAATGCAGCCGGAACTTTGAATTTTGCACCTGAAACTGAGAGATCAACACTTAAGCCATTCACTAGCTGCTTATTTTGTAAGTGGATTTCAACTTGAGATGTCACCCTTAAGCGATTTTCTTGACGTTTGAGGTCGTAGCCCAGTTTGACGGGTTCTGCTTCAAAGAGGGAATTCGCATTGGTTGATTTTTGTGGATTGTTGGTGCCGCGCTGCTGCATGACTCGAAAGTTATTACGAGTATTATTTAACGCTTCCCATACACCATCGGTATAAGAACCAAATTTTTTTATGCTCTTATGATAGGCATTGAATGCAACATCATCTAACCAATGCTTACGACCATCTAATAAGTATTCTCGGCACTCGCCCTGCACTCGCCCTCGTAAGTCGATACTTCTAACACAAGGAGCCATAAGGCGGTTGAGTTCCATCTTCACCAATAATTTGACCGACGGCGGTTCATCTTCTGTCATTTGCGACAAAAGGTATTCAAAATCGGTGGATCCATAAGCCGGAATCAAACGCTCGGCGATTGATAGAATTTCAGATTGCTGCATACTTTTCTGCTAAAGTGTTGCTCTCATAGGTTAATCGGCACAGTTATTATAATCTTTAGTTATCTGTAGCGAAGGTTCAACCCTTATTTAAACAGAAATTAACCTGCATCACTGCAATATATTTTATTGGCTTACTATTTGAGCCAATTGATTATAAATGAACGGCAATAAATCAGAATGGTTGAGGGCTCATGGCAAAAGTAAAACGCGCATATGTTTGTAATGATTGCGGCGCCGATTTCCCGCGTTGGCAAGGTCAATGTGGCGCATGTGGTGCTTGGAACACTATTTCTGAGGTTCGTTTGGCAGCATCTCCCCAAGTTGCGCGTAATGAGCGTTTAAGTGGTTATGCCGGTGCGGTGTCTGAATCGCAAGTACAAGTGCTTTCTGACATAAACTTACAGGAAGTACCTCGATTCTCTAGCGGCTTTAAAGAGCTTGATCGCGTATTGGGTGGTGGTGTCGTTCCAGGTGCTGCGATACTGATTGGTGGTAATCCAGGAGCAGGTAAATCAACTTTATTGCTGCAAACTATGTGTCAGCTTTCTGCTTCAATGCCAACTTTATATGTGACTGGTGAAGAGTCGTTACAGCAAGTTGCGATGCGCGCGTCTAGACTGGGGCTACCCAAAGATAATCTGAAAATGTTGTCTGAAACTAACGTTGACCGTATTTGCCAGATAGCAGAAAAAGAGCAACCTCGAATTATGGTGATAGATTCTATTCAGGTTATGCATGTCGCTGATGTTCAATCATCTCCGGGTACGGTTGCTCAAGTCAGAGAATCAGCAACCGCACTGACTCGTTACGCTAAGCAAAATAATGTGGCGGTGTTTTTAGTCGGACACGTAACCAAAGATGGAACGTTAGCAGGACCTAAAGTTTTGGAACACATTATTGATTGCTCGGTATTACTTGATGGTGGAACCGATAGTCGTTTTCGAACCTTACGCAGTCATAAAAATCGATTTGGAGCGGTTAATGAGCTTGGTGTGTTTGCGATGACTGGCCAAGGTCTGCGTGAAGTAAGTAACCCCTCTGCCATTTTCCTATCACGTGGTGAAGAAGATACATCAGGCAGTTCTGTGATGGTAGTTTGGGAAGGAACTCGCCCATTACTGGTTGAAATCCAAGCACTGGTCGATTACTCCCAACTTGCTAATCCAAGACGAGTCGCGGTTGGTTTGGAGCAAAACCGTTTGTCATTATTGCTTGCAGTGCTGCATAAGCATGGCGGTTTACAAATGGCAGACCAAGATGTATTTGTGAATGTGGTTGGTGGGGTGAAAGTAACGGAAACCAGTGCTGATTTAGCACTATTAATGGCCCTGCTTTCTAGTTTTCGCGATAAACCGCTACCTAAAGACGTGGTTGTATTTGGTGAGGTTGGGCTAGCTGGCGAGATTCGCCCAGTGCCGAGTGGTCAAGAGCGGCTCAACGAAGCATTTAAACATGGTTTTAAAAGAGCAGTGGTGCCAATAGCAAACATGCCTAAAGGTGGTATTGCTGGCATGCAAATACACGGAGTAAAAAAATTGTCAGAAGCGATAGAAGCGTTTGATGAGTTGTAATTTCGTATGAGCTTTCGTTTAAAATACAGCAAATGATGTGAATTTAGCTATCCTTCTTAGGTAGGGAAATACGCTGAAATTACGTAAATCAAATAAATTGATATCGTTTGATTTTGGCATGCAGTAACATAGACAAGTTTTTTTTCTTCTAGAGCACGCAGAGCTATCAGTCTTGACAGATTGTGGTATACTCTGCGCGCAATTTATATCCTATTAACAGAGTAAGACAATGGCAGATTTATCGAAATACAGAAACATTGGTATTTTCGCGCACGTTGATGCGGGTAAAACAACTACCACTGAGCGTATCCTTAAGCTAACTGGTCAAATCCACAAAACTGGTGAAGTACATGATGGCGAATCGACCACTGACTTCATGGAACAGGAAGCTGAGCGCGGTATTACAATCCAGTCAGCAGCTGTAAGTTGTTTCTGGAAAGGCCACCGTTTCAACGTTATCGACACCCCGGGACACGTTGACTTCACTGTTGAAGTTTATCGTTCTCTTAAAGTGCTTGATGGCGGTATCGGTGTATTCTGTGGTTCAGGCGGTGTTGAACCTCAGTCTGAAACTAACTGGCGTTACGCGAACGATTCAGAAGTATCTCGTCTGATCTTCGTTAACAAACTAGACCGTATGGGTGCAGACTTCTACCGCGTTGTTGAGCAAGTTAAAAAGGTTCTTGGCGCTCGTCCACTAGTGATGACTCTACCAATCGGTATCGAAGACAACTTCATCGGTGTGGTTGATATCCTAACTCGTCAAGCTTACGTTTGGGATGAAACAGGTCTTCCTGAAAACTACACAATTCAAGATATCCCAGCGGATATGGTTGATGATGTTGAAGCTTACCGTGAAGAGATGGTTGAAACTGCTGTAGAGCAAGACGACGATCTAATGGAAGCTTACATGGAAGGTGAAGAGCCTTCTATCGAAGATATCAAACGTTGTATCCGTAAAGGTACTCGTGATCTAGCATTCTTCCCAACATTCTGTGGTTCGGCATTTAAGAATAAAGGTATGCAACTAGTACTTGATGCTGTGGTTGATTACCTACCAGCTCCAACAGAAGTTGATCCACAACCTTTGATGGATGAAGAAGGCAACGAAACTGGCCGTCACGCTATCGTTTCTGCTGATGAAACTTTCAAAGCACTAGCATTTAAGATCATGGACGACCGTTTCGGCGCCCTAACTTTCGTTCGTATTTACTCAGGTAAACTGAACAAAGGTGACACCATCCTTAACTCGTTCACTGGTAAAACAGAACGTGTTGGTCGTATGGTTGAGATGCAAGCGAATGATCGTAATGAACTGACTTCTGCACAAGCGGGTGACATCATCGCTATCGTGGGCATGAAAAACGTTCAAACTGGTCACACGCTATGTGATCCAAAAGACGAAGTTACTCTAGAGCCTATGGTGTTCCCTGCACCTGTAATCTCTATCGCAGTACAGCCTAAAGATAAAGGCGGTTCTGAGAAAATGGGTATCGCGATCGGTAAAATGGTTGCAGAAGATCCAACGTTCCAAGTTGAAACTGACGAAGATTCAGGCGAAACCATCCTTAAAGGTATGGGCGAACTTCACCTAGACATCAAAGTAGATATCTTGAAGCGTACTTACGGCGTTGACCTAATTGTAGGTAAGCCACAAGTAGCTTACCGTGAAACTATCACTCAAGCAGTTGAAGATAGCTACACGCATAAGAAACAGTCTGGTGGTTCTGGTCAATTCGGTAAGATCGACTACCGTATCAAACCTGGTGAAGTGAACACTGGCTTTACGTTCAAATCAACAGTTGTTGGTGGTAACGTACCTAAAGAATTCTGGCCTGCAGTTGAGAAAGGCTTCAAGTCAATGATGAACGAAGGTGTTCTAGCTGGCTTCCCAGTTCTTGACGTTGAAGTTGAACTGTTCGACGGTGGTTTCCACGCAGTTGACTCATCAGCTATCGCATTTGAAATCGCAGCGAAAGGCGCATTCCGCCAATCTATGCCTAAAGCAGGTGCACAACTTCTTGAGCCTATCATGAAAGTTGACGTGTTCACTCCAGACGATCACGTTGGTGATGTTATCGGTGACCTTAACCGTCGCCGTGGTATGATCAAAGACCAAGAAGCTGGTGTAACTGGCGTTCGCGTTAAAGCTGACGTACCACTATCAGAAATGTTTGGCTACATCGGTACACTACGTACTATGACATCAGGTCGTGGTCAGTTCTCTATGGAGTTCTCACACTACTCTCCATGTCCTGCTAACGTTTCTGAGCAAGTAATTGCTGAAGTGAAAGCACGTAAAGAAGCTGAGAAGAAGTAATTCTTTAAATAAGCTAATACGTAAAACCCCCGCAAGCGAAAGCTTGCGGGGGTTTATTTTTTGTAATAGTGATTAGTGCTGATGTAAATAAAAACGAATGACGTTTTTGAATTGATACCAATCGTAGTAAGTAACGAGGCAACCTAGTTTGCTTAGTTTTTTAGATTGACATAAATCTCTTCTACTTTAACGCGTGCCCATTCCGTTTTCCGTAAGAACTTAAGGCTAGACTTAATGCTAGGGTCTTTTTTAAAACAGTTGATGTTGACCATATAGCTGAGCTCTTCCCAACCGTAATGTTCAACCAGTTCTGTCAGTAGCTTTTCCAAAGTAATACCGTGTAGCAGATTGTTGGTTTGTGTCATGGGATATCTTTTCTGTTTGATTTTTTCTCAGTATAACAGCCAAGGTTATGCTATCTAGAGTAGAAAAGCGTCTCGAACCGAAAAACGAGTAAATACGCTTTAAAATAAGCAGAGAAAAAAGGCTAATAAAATTATTAGCCTTTACTTGTAACCTGTTAGATATGGTTATTCTTCCCACACAATAAGTTGACCTTTCGGCCAGTTATGACCAATCTCATGATATTTTTGTTCCAATACATGACGTTTGATTTTTAATGTTGGTGTAAGGACGCCGTTTTCTATCGACCATGGATCTTTGATCATCAGGACACCTTTAATTTGCTCATGAGATTCCAGTTCTGAATTCATGCGTGTAATGACTTTCTTCGTGGTTCGCTCATATCGAGCGCGATCGAAATGAGGGAAATTATGTGGGACGGCAAGTAAGATAGGTGCGGGAAGCCCTAAACCTATCAAGCACATCATTTCAACTCGACTGTATTCAAATAACTTATTTTCAATTGGGACAGGGGCAACAAACTTACCTTTGGCGGTTTTGAAGGTGTCTTTTTTACGACCCTGAATGGTTAGATAACCTTCTGCATCAATAAAGCCAATATCCCCAGTGTGTAGCCAACCTTCTTTATCAAATGACTCTTGGGTTGCAATGTCATTTTTGTAGTAACCAGAAAATAAGCCGTTACCACGAACCATGATTTCATTGTCACTGGCAATCTTCAGTTCAATACCTGGGCCTGCTTGCCCAACGGAACCAATTTTATCGGCTCTAAATGGGTAGTTGAGGGTGCTATAGGCAAATGACTCTGTCATCCCCCACGCTTCGGTAATATTTAATCCAATACTGTGGTACCACTCTAACAGTGATGGCGATACCGGAGCACTACCGCAGCCTAAAACACGTGCATGATTTAATCCTAAGCCCTCGGCTAATTTCTTTTTGATTAGTGAGTTCACAAAAGGAATTTTAAGCAGAAAATTGAGCTTTTTCTGGGGCAGCTTATCTTGAATGCGTTGTTGGAACAGTGTCCATAAACGAGGCACTGAAATAAACAGAGTAGGGCGCTGCATTTTTACATCTTCAATAAAGGTATCCAATGACTCTGGAAACGCAGTTGGAACCCCGCCCATAATTGATGACCCAAAGATATAAACCCGTTCAGTAATGTGTGCCAATGGTAAATAAGAAAAAAGGCGATCATCCTCTTGGATACCAATGTGATTAATCAATTGTTGGGCTGACCAACAAAAGGCACCATATGTCAGCATAGCGCCTTTTGGTAAACCAGAAGTTCCAGAGGTATAGACTATCGACATCAGCTTGTTGTCGTAATGTTGAGGTCGTAATTGACTTGGTTGATGCTGTTCCATGAGTGAAGTGAATTGATATTTGCACTTTGGCGCAGAATCGTAGGGCAAAGCGATGCTGATGAGATCAGGCATGTCTTGTAAAACCTGACTTGTCGCCTTGGCATCATCAAGCTTTCCCGCGAGCAAAATTTTACTTTCACTGTGTGTGATACAATACTCGATGGTATCGGCCCCAGCGGTTGGGAAGATAGGAACGCTGATAAAGTCACCGAGCATCATCGCCAAATCACAAATAAACCATTCGGCGCAGTTTTTTGAAATTAAGGCGATTTTATCTTGCGGCTTGGCCCCTAGTTCTTGTAGTGCAGACACCAGCTTAAGGGCTTTGTCGGCCACTTCGGCATAGGTGTATTCAAAAAATTTCCGGTTGATTATTTGTTTTAGATAAACCTGATTTGGGCGTTCCTGTGCCCATTTTAAGATCATCTCATTGGGTGGTGGGAGAGAGCAGGTTTGTTTGCTTAACTCGTTAGGCTGAATCATTCTCTAACTCCATGTTATTGGCAAAATCATTATTGTTGTTATGTTAATTTCTTGTTAACTCTATCATGCTGAAATGATTGAGTGAAAGGAGATTTTCTCTTTGTTTGTCGGAATTTTGACCAAGGTAAAATTTAATGAAATGAATGTGTTTGTCGAAACACACCTGGGCTAACCCCTGTTTTTTCTTAAACATTCGTGAAAAATAGGACACATCTTTGTAGCCACATTAGTAAGCAATATATTCAATTTTACAGTTAGGCTCACTGATCAATAAACGTTTTGCATTAGCAATTCTTTTAAAAGTTAGATAATCAATAAAATTTCTTCCCGTATATTTGTGAAATATTTTTGAAAAATAAGTGACTGAATAGTGACAATGATCAGCAATGTCTTTTGGGGCGTGACTCCAGCATGGAGAACTTGTGTTAAAAAGGTAACCTTTCATCCTCAAACAAGAAATCATGGCTACCATTCAAGTTCAATGTCGATTTTGTAACCAAACTGAACATGTACGTAAACACGGCAAGGAGTAACGGGCTTTCAGCGATTTCGTTGCATAGAATGTAAGCGTTCCTTTCAGCTTGATTACGCTTACGAGGCATATAAGCCTAATGTCAAAGAACAAATTATTGATATGGCAATGAATAGCTCTGGTGTTAGAGAAACAAGCCGTGTCTTAAAAGTTGGCTATAACACCGTGCTACGCACTTTAAAAAACTCTCGCCAAGGCAAGTGATCTCTATACCCTTCGATAAAGCAAATATCTCTCTAATCTGTGAAGTTGATGAGCAATGGCCATTCGTAGGTAAAAAGAAAAATCGCCGCTGGCTTTGGTATGCTTGGGAGTCTCGCTATAAGCGCATCATTGCTCATGCATTTGGTGGCTGTAATACGGATGCTCTGCGCTCGTTGCTCGCTTTGCTCAAGCCGTTTGATATCAGCTTTTTTTTACCGATGACTTCAGCGTTTACACAAAAGAATTACCAAGGGAAAGGCATGTTGTGGGCAAAAGGTTCACTCAACGAATTGAGCGAACCAATCTAATCCAGCGTTCCAGATTAAAACGTTTAGTACGTAGAACAATTAGTTTTTCCAAATCAGAGAAGATGCACGATAAGGTGATCGGAACATTCATTGAACGAGAATTCTATCTTTGAATCAACCGATTGGAGTCGCGACCCAAATTATGTATCCAACCATTGGAGATCATTTCTCTTGATTACCCTCAAATGCTTATAAATTGTAGCAGAACTAATACTCAGTTCTTGACTAACCAACTTGATAGTAATTGGTAAATCAAACATTCCTTCTTCATATAAACGCTTTACTATTGCAAATACTTTATTCTTGCTTGGGATATTATTGTTTGAGTGAACAGCTGACTTGATAGGTTTTAAATGGCTTAGGACTAACCCATTGACATCATTAGTAAAATTTTCTTGCTTATGCCCAGAGCGCGTGTTGAGCATTGCATTCATAAACTCATACAAAGGAATATCTAGAGAGTAATTAATACATAGCATACCAATTGGTTGCTGATCATCATTAGTCAGTAAAACTGAAGCTGATTTGCGAGAGCTAATATC
This sequence comes from Vibrio sp. S12_S33, assembly GCF_963889785.1. Lineage (NCBI taxonomy): Bacteria > Pseudomonadati > Pseudomonadota > Gammaproteobacteria > Vibrionales > Vibrionaceae > Vibrio > Vibrio sp. S12_S33. Next base: position 12,002 of record NZ_CAWPQZ010000059.1, read on the forward strand.
GCCTTCACCTGTATGGTAGACATCCCACTTTTCATCGTTTTCTGTGAATCTGGATATCTTTTCCAATGCGACATTTGTCACTGGTGCACCAATTTCTCGTCCCGTAACCTGACCATTAACAATATGAATAATAGATGAATTTAGGTCTTCAAAGCTATGGAGTACGACTTCACAGTAATCGCCAAACATTGATCCCAAACACTCCATAATAGGGATATAACTCTCCAACTGCTTATGATCCCGCTCAGTAAATACGCAATATCGTTCTCTCATTAAACTCCTCCTTAATGCCTTGAAATTCTACCATTAAGTATAATCCCATTCAACAAAGTTAAATATATCACTAAAAAGTATAATCTCAGACTACAAAATAAACATTAATTATACTTAGTTAAATTTAATTGAACTTGGTCACAAATGGGATTTTCATTTTATCTTATTATCCTTTCCGTCAATAATAACCTAGGAATTACTCCCTATGAACAGCAGTAAAATAGCTACGATTGCCATCCATGGCGGCAATCAAACAGATAAAGGCAATAACGCAATCTTTCCACCAATTGTAACTGCGAGTAGTTTCATTCAACCCAATTTGGGGGAAAGTGGTGAGTTCTTTTACTCACGCTGTGGTAATCCAACACGTAATGCTTACGAAACAGCACTAGCGGAGTTGGAAGGTGGTATTTACGCAACAGCGACTGCTTCTGGTATGGCAGCAACAGCTTTAGCACTAGAATTGTTATCTAAAGACGCGCATGTGATCGTTATGTCGAGCGTATATGGTGGTACTTACCGCCTATTCGAAAGCTTACGCACACGTACTTCTGGCCTCGAATTTAGCTACGTCAATCTCAATGACCTAGATGCAGTAGAAGCTGCAATCACAGATAAGACCGCTCTTATTTGGATTGAAACCCCTACTAATCCATTGTTAGAACTTGTCGATATTCAAGCAGTATGTAACTTCGCCAAAGATAAAGGTATTACTACTTGTGTTGACAATACGTTTTCTACTGCATGGAACCAGCGTCCATTTGAGTTAGGTGCGGACATAATAATGTTGTCTGCAAGTAAATATATCGGTGGCCACTCTGATGTAATCGGAGGTGCATTGATCACGAATAATCAAGAAATTGCAACTCAACTCAATGCTCTAAAAACAACGGTAGGTGCTATCGCCTCACCTTTCGATTCATATTTATCACTACGTGGTTTAAAAACTCTTGATGTTCGAATGGAACGTCATTGCGCTAATGCATTGAAAGTTGCGCAGTATTTAGAAACTCATGACAAGGTGATTGAGGTTCACTATCCAGGATTAGAATCTCACCCACAACACGAGTTATGTCAACGCCAAATGAAAACGGGTGGTGCGGTAGTCACAATTCGTTTAGCTGGGGGCGAAAAAGAAGTACGCCAATTCATTGGCAAACTTCGCTACTTTGTTTTGGCCGAATCTTTGGGAGGCGTTGAAAGTATGGTCAACCATACCGCTTCTATGTCTCACGGTTCTGTACCTAAAGAAGAAAGAGAAGCAATGGGAATTTACTTTGAAACCCTACGTCTTTCTATTGGTATAGAAGATGCCGACGACCTAATTAATGACTTACAACAAGCCTTAGAGGAATAATCAAATGACTGATTATGGAATATGGACGATCATCACACCTTTAGTGACAATCATTTTAGCAATTTGGACACGCCAAGTTATTCTTTCTTTACTTGCAGGGGTATTTGTCGGTTTCACTGTAATGAACGACTTTAATCCTATAGTTGGTGTTAAAGATACATTAGATGGCATTATCAATATTTTTGGCTCTGCTGGCTCTACGCGCACCATTTTATTCTGCTTCATGGTTGGGGGACTTATTCGCCTCATCCAAGTTACTGGGGGAACCAAAGCCCTTGTCCGTTATTTAACGGAAAAAGCAAATATCATCAACAGTAAAAAAGCCGTTCAACTGTTAGCGATGTTTATCACCAGCCTAATTTTCATTGAATCATCAATTTCTATCATGGCCGCTGGTACATCAACTAATGAACTAGCAAAACGTTACGGTGTTTCTCGTGAAAAAATGGCGTATGTCATTCAAGCATCTTGCGTCTCTGTTTGTTCAAGCATCATGATCAACGGTTGGGGTGCTGCTATGATGGGTGTGATCGGTGTCCAAGTTACTAAAGGTTTTGTTGATGGCGAACCATTTAGTATTTTAGCAGGGTCAATGGTATACAACTTCATGGCGTGGTTATCTCTAGCATCTGTTCTGTTCTACGTGCTTTCTGGTTTCAAATGGGGATCCATGGGTGAATCAGAGGAACGAGCTGCAACTGGTAAAGAACTTCGCGATGGTGCTTTCCCAATTACATCTGAAGAAGAAGTTGAAGTATCTGAAAGCGCTCAAGGTAAAGAATCCATTCTAAACTTTTTAGTTCCTTTGGTTCCTACAATTCTTATGGTTCCAGTTGGTCTGTTTATTACAGGTGACGGCAATATCGCAAATGGCTCTGGTTCTACCTCGGTATTTTGGGGTGTAATGTTTGGTACTGCTTGTTCACTGGTTTATTTTGTTGGTTTAAAACTTCTTGATATTGAAAGCTTCTTCCAGCACCTTTTCAAGGGTTACGCAACAATGATCCCGTTGGGTGCAATTATGACTCTTGCATTCCTAATGGGTAACGTTTCTGGCGATTTAAATACTGGTGCGTACATTACGAATGCCATCGATGGCATTATCCCATCAGGCTTCTCTGCAGCGTTCGTATTCTTGATCGCAGTTATAATGGCAATTTCAACGGGTACATCATGGGGAACATTCTCTATCATGATCCCAATTGGTATTCAAATCGGTGCCTCAGTAGGTATTGATCCTCAATTGATGATTGGTGCTGCCATTTCTGGTGCTATTTTCGGTGACATGACTTCACCAATCAGCGATACCGGCATTGTTGCATCTATGGCCACAAAGAATGACCACATCGACCATATTCGTACTCAATTCCCATATGCTATTGCAACTGGTTTTGTGGCTACAGTATTGTTCACCATTTGTGGATTTAGCATGCTTGGTTAAGCACTTTCCTCAGTTAAAACATGAGACCATTTGGAACTATAATGAAACTAATTAACTCAGAAAAGGCACCAAGTGCCATTGGACCATACTCACATGGTGCCATCATTAACAACACTCTATACGTCTCTGGTCAGTTGCCAATTGATCCTAATACCATGAAATTCATCTCAGAAGATATTACTGAGCAAGCAAAACAATGTATCGAAAATGCTAAAGCTATTATTGAAAAAGCTGGCGCCACATTAAATGATGTTGCTCGCGTAGGTATTTTCATCACTAACATGGCAGATTTTGTTGAGATCAATGAAGTATATAGTCATTACTTCTCAAATCACAAACCGGCTCGGGCATGTGTTGAAGTTTCAAAACTTCCTCTTTCAGCTCAAGTCGAAATGGAGTTCACTGTCGACGTAAGTAAATAAAAAATATAATCTCTAAAAACCAGCGTCATATGTCGCTGGTTTTTTTATATAATAGATGAACAAGGCATACTCTAAGTGATTTTAAGAACACAATTACAAAGCAGATACCGATAATTGCAGCACGTATACTAACTGAACTAATTAGTCCCACATTAAGTAACTAAATGAGTCGAATCAATATGAAAAATTTCAACTTAATTCCTCGAGTGCAAATTTCTCACTCACCAACACCTTTGGAATTTCTATCTCGATTATCAAATGATCTAGGTTGCGAACTATATATAAAACGCGATGACTGCACAGGTTTGGCCGGTGGTGGAAATAAGGTTCGCAAGTTAGAATACCTTATTGCTGATGCTCAACTGAAAAACGCTGACACTCTTGTTACTGTGGGTGGCTATCAATCTAATCATGCAAGGCAAACTGCGCAGGGCGGGAGCATACTTTGATGGATTTATAACCCAAAGAAGACTCTAGCCCGATAATCATCGTTCCATCCCGCTTTTTTCAACTTCACTTTTTGGCTTGGCGCACCACAATCACATTGCTTGAGCA
>NZ_CAWPQZ010000060.1:0-13786 GCF_963889785.1 Vibrio sp. S12_S33
GCATCGTTAGGGCTCCCTATTAAATCCATTTAATCAGGTGTGTTTTTGGCGAAATTCATTAGATCAGAATGAGCGATGCGCGTCTACTCATTGTTTTATATAGAAATTATGAGGGGATTCGTAAGAATGCGGCGTTAGGGCGCAGGAACTAGCGCCCATTTCTTTCAGTCTACTTTCTTAAACTAGCTTTATTCTCAATGAAGTTCTTAATATCCAAAAACATTTCATCCGTGTCTACGTATGGATTGAGATAATGAGGAGCTATTTTTGCAGGATCTGCATCTTTCATAGCGTGCTTCCTCAGTTTTTTTGCATTATCTAGTGCTAGAGGTATCTTGTCTTTTAGCTTATCAAATAAGCTTGCATATCCTTTATCGTAGTTATCTATGCCAATCTTCTTCAACTCACCTTTGAGAGGACTGTTTTTTAACAGGTCATCACACGAAGTGATCTGCACCCGCGAAACTGGACACTTTACTAAGCGACTTTCCCATACCCGAAGTTATCCGTATTTTTCTAATTTAAGTATTTAGTCTAAGTAGCTTTTGTCCAAAACCTTGCTAGAGGATAGATCAGACTTTATTATTGTCATTTCCATCGTGTTTCGGGTAGCAATGTACCTTAAAAATGATCAAACTTTAGTTTTTTATAGCCTACGAATCGCTTGAAAAAGCACGTTTCCGAACAAATTTTATTGTCCTCTGACATCAGTAAACAATTCTCCGACTGTCGACTTACCAGTGCTTGAGACTCCCATAATGATAAATACTGCAGACCTCTTTAAAGGTTTCTCTGTCATAGCTTTCTCTTATTATTCGTTATTTTAAGAAGTATCTATAAAAATTGGATGCCTCGTAACGTTTGGGTAAAGGCATCCATTCAGTTCCATTAATAAGCTATTCAAGTGTTAGAGCCGCTGCGTAGTTTGAGAATCAAACACGGAGCAGTTTTTTGCTTCAACGATTACTGTCACTTGGTCTCCCATAAAAACACTTTCGTCAGAGGTAATTCGATGAGAAAGAGTGTGTTCATCGGTAAACTTAGTCCAGACTAAGGTATCGGACCCCATAGGTTCTACTAGCTCGACTTGACCGACAATCGCATTATCGGATTGCAGTGGCTCAAGTTTAGTCAAAAGGTGTTCTGGGCGAACCCCAAGGGTTACCCGCATGCGATCGACCGGTGGTTGGATAAAAGGATAGTCAGTGATGTCGATAGAAAGGTTGTGTGAGTTAAACACAACCTGCTCTTGAGTGACCTCTAATTCGCCTTCGATGCAGTTCATCGCTGGAGAGCCTAAGAACGTGGCAACGAACAAGTTTTGCGGTTTGTTGTAGACGTTATGCGGCGTGTCCAGTTGTTGAATAATACCGTCTTTCATTACAGCAATCCGATCGGCCAGCGTTAACGCTTCTATTTGGTCGTGCGTCACGTAGATCATAGTTGATTTTAGGGTTGAATGTAGCTTCTTGATCTCTAATCTAAGTTCTGCACGTAACTTAGCATCTAGGTTCGAAAGTGGCTCATCGAACAAGTAGATATCAGTATCACGTACTAGAGCTCGCCCGATAGCAACACGTTGTCGCTGACCTCCGGAAAGCGCAGAGGGCTTGCGTTTTAGTAAAGGCTCTAGCTGAAGAAGTTTTGCTGCCCATGCCACTTTTTTGTTAATTGTATCTTTGTCTACGCCTGCGATACGTAGGCCGAAAGACATGTTCTTTTCAACACTCATGGTTGGGTAGAGAGCATAGGATTGAAAGACCATACCAATGCCACGATCTTTTGGATCTGCCCAAGTTACGTCTTTACCATCAAAATGAATCGAGCCGCCGCTCGTATCAATCAACCCACCTATGGCATTGAGCAAAGTGGATTTTCCGCACCCTGAAGGGCCGAGCAGTACCAAAAACTCCCCGTCGTTGATGGCTAGGTCTAATTGGTCAACGACTTTGACCGAGTCGTAGCTGATATCAAGTTTGTTAATATTTACGATTCCCATAGCGTTATCCTTTAACTGCGCCAGAGGCAATACCACGCACAAACCAGCGCCCCGATGCGACGTAAATGATCAGTGGTACAAGTGAAGTGAGAATAGTGGCGGCCATATTGACGTTATAAGCTCGCTCACCAGTAGTCGTGTTGACGATATTGTTCAGTTGTACCGTCATTGGGAGGTTGTCGTTACCCGCGAAGACCAAGCCAATTAGGAAGTCATTCCAAATATTGGTGACCTGCATGATGACGGCAACGATGATGATAGGTACCGACATGGGTAGCATGATGGTGAAGAATACCTTGAAAAACCCCGCTCCATCGATTCGAGCCGCGTTAAAGAGCTCTAACGGAAGCGTACTGTAGTAGTTTCTAAATAGCAGTGTCATGATAGGCATACCAAATATTACGTGCGACACCACCACTCCAGTAAGTGTTCCGTAGATACCAATATCTGCATACACACGAATGAGCGGATAAATGAAGACTTGGTATGGGATGAATGCACCCAACAAGAGGCAAGCGAATAATAGGTTTGCGCCCTTAATTTTCCAGAAGGAGAGGGCGTAGCCATTAATGGCACCAAACAGAACCGAAATAATGACACTTGGGATCAATATTCGAACTGAGTTCCAGAAACCAACCTGAAGCCCTGTACACTCGAGGCCAGTACACGCACTACTCCATGCTACCTTCCATGCATCCCACGAGAAACTTTGTGGCAGAGCGAAGATAGAGGATAGACGTATCTCTTCCAACTCTTTAAAAGAGGTGACCAACATGACATAGAGTGGCAACAGGAAGAAAAGCGTAGTGATGGTTAGAAAACCATAGACACCAATGCGTCCCCAACGAGCCTTAACTGAAATTGGTCGCTTGGCGGTCGTCGATTTTAATGTAGGTGAAAGTGTCGCTGACATAAGTTACCTACCTTGCTTCTTAATGTAGTTCGAGTAAATAAAGGGAGCGATTAAGCACAAGACAGTCGTTAAAAGAACCGTAGATGCTGCTGTGGCTAAACCGATATTTGCGCGCTCAAAAAGGTTGTCCATAATGAACTTAGCCGGCACTTCACTAGAGACTCCAGGGCCTCCACCTGTCATCGCAACGACGACGTCGTACATCTTAATGATGCTAATCGATAGTAAGACGATAGCGGTGATAATCATTGGTCTTAGCATCGGCAAGATGATACTTACATAAACACGCCACGTTGGTATTCCGTCGATTTTCGTCGCTTTCCAAAGATCTTCATCAATGCCTCTTAGCCCTGCGAGCAAAAGCGTCATTACCAAACCAGCACCTTGCCAGACGGCAGCGATGACAACGGTGTAAAGCACCATGTTTGGATCCACAATCCAATCAAATGTGAAGGACTCCCACCCCATAGCTTGGATCGTATTTTGGATGCCTAATTGAGGATTGAATATCCATTGCCAAACCAAACCGGTGACAATAAATGACATTGCATAAGGGAATAGAAAAACCGTTCTGAAAAAGCTTTCGGCTTTTATTTTCTGGTCGATAAAAATGGACAATAAAAAGCCTAAGACAAAACATATTGCCAAAAACAAAAATGCAATGACCAGTAGATTTTCGAGCGATACTATCCAGCGAGAGGTACTAAAAAGGCGCTCATATTGGGCAAAACCAACAAAGTCGCTCTTAGGTAGCATCCGTGAACTTGTGAATGATAGGCGAACGGACCAAATCATAGTCCCCATATAGGCAATCAACACTGTTAATGCCATAGGAAGAGCGGCCACATAGGCGAGGGCGTTACGTTTTAGGTGTCTTTGCACCGCAGCAACATTCATGGATGTACTCCAGTTAGTTCTTGAAAAGGGGGAGACATTCATTGGAAGGCGCACAGGGTGCGCCTTCGCTGAAGTTAAGGTTAGTCGCGAAGTGCTTGCGCGAAGATAGATACCGCTTTATCCGTGGTAATATCCTGTGCATTCCACACTTCTGTGACCGCATCTTTCAAAGAACCGTACAAGTACTCTTCCATCAGCATGGAACCATCCGGCACTTGGCGTTCAGCAACTTTGAGGATTTCTGCACCTTTCTGGGCACAAATATCCATACTAGACACGTCGATATCGGTACGCACTGGGATAGAGCCTTTCAGGTTGTTGAACTTAACCTGTGTCTCTGGGCTTAACATGGATTCAACCAGTTTTTTCTGTGCCGCAATTTGGTCGCCGTCTGATGTTTTAGGGAAAACGAAAACGTCACCACCCACAATGTATAGGGAGTCATCGCCTAAACCTGGGAAACAGCCGTAGTCTTGTCCAGGGATCTTGTTCGCTTGGGTGAACTCACCCTTAGCCCAGTCTCCCATGATTTGGATGCCCGCTTTATCGTTAATAACAAGACTCGTTGTGTCATTCCAGTTACGACCTGGCGAGCCTGTATCGACATAAGGTTTTAGCTTCAAAAATGTCTCGACGACTTGTTTGAACTCTGGAGAGTTAAGGGTTTCAGCATCTCGTTTACCTAGGGCGTCTAGGTAAAGCTGCTTACCGCCAACATTACTGAGGACAGTTGCAAACAGTAGGTTTTCTTGCCAGTTTTGGCCGCCCAATGCGAGAGGAATGTAGCCGGCAGACTTAAGTTTATCTAGACTCGCGAAAAGCTCATCGACAGTTAGTGGTTCTTTGTCGATGCCGGCTTTCTCAAACGCTTCTTTTGAATACCAGAACCAACCTGGCATATGTATGTTGACGGGTGCTGCATAAAAATGGCCGTCGACCTTAATGGCATTAATGGTTGGCGCTGGGAGGATCTGTTCCCAGTTGTTTGCTTTGGCTACCTCATCAATATTATTTAGCATCCCTTCCGCAATCATTTCATGATACTGCTGAGAAGTGTTAAATAGAGCGGCGGTTGTAGGGGAGCCGCCGATCATTCGGTTTATCGCTGCACTTCGTGCATTTGAACCCCCCGCGACAGCACTGTCTTTCCAAGTACCGCCTTGCGCCTCATAAGAGTCCGCCAAGACTTTAATAGCAGCAGATTCACCGCCAGACGTCCACCAATGAATCACCTCGGCTTCTTCCTTGGCAATAACTGGGGATGCGATAAGTCCAATGATTGTAGCGATAGTAAGTTTCTTCATCATGTGGATACCTTTTGTAGTCGTTATTGTGCCTGTTTTATATGTCTTTAATTATTTCTTCTTAAAATGGAATCGATTCCATGTCTATATTTTATAGCGCTCAATCTAGACATGATCTAGTGGTTTTAATGATTAATTTATAAACATGTGTTACCGGTCACGTTGCATGAGAAATAATCATAAAAAGCGATAATTGGCTGTAAATATGAACAATATCGCTCTAATATGGTCAATAAGTTAGCTAATTAACCATTTAGGTAGAATCGCATGGCAACAATAAAAGACGTGGCTAAACTAGCCGGAGTTGGTGTTGGAACTGTTTCCAGATACTTGTCTGGAAGTTCGTCGATATCACCTGCGTCGGCGGAAAAGGTCGCCACAGCGATGGCTGAATTGAACTATCGACCAAATAGCATGGCTCGTTCTTTATCCTCGAAGCGCTCCAACATTATAGGACTTTGGGTTCCCTCATTTTCGGGGTCATTTCATCGAAAGATGCTGCAAACCATAGAGCGAGAATTAAGGAAACGCGATAAACACATTATTTTGGCCAACGCTGAGGACACTCAAACCGATAAAGAGCGTATTGAATGCTTGGATTATCTGATTGAACGGGACTGTGACGGAATACTTATGTCATGTCCTGAACTCTCGGTGGTGGAGTTGGCGAGAATAGAGGCTCGTTATCCAAAAGTGGTGTTTATTAATCGAGATATTGAAGAGTTAATCGACAAAACCTTTTGTGTGAATCACTACCAAGGTGGACGTTTAGCCGCAGAACATCTCATTGAGCTTGGACATACCAAGATTGCGGTGGTGACAGGAAGAATGAGTGCTCAAGATGCGATAAGTCGACATAGAGGCTTCATTGACTGCTTATCTGAAGCCGGAATTGAAATCTTTGATGACCTTATCGAGTCAGGCGGCTATAGCTTTGGACAAGGGAAAGAAGCAACGCAGAGATTGATTGAAAAAAATATACCATTTACGGCACTTTTCTGCGGTAACGATAATAGTGCGATGGCGGCTATCGCAACATTAAACGAGCGGGGAATAGTCGTTGGGAAGGATGTATCTGTCATCGGTTACGATGATATTGATATTTCGGAATATACGTCACCTGCCATGACCAGCGTACGGATTCCTCTCGAGGAAATCTCTATGAATGCTTGCCATCGAATTCTCAACTTATGTTATGGGGAGTCTCTACCCATTCAGACGCGTTTCGAGCCTACCTTGTCGATTAGAGGCTCCACTCACTCAGTAAAATAATCGAAAATTAAGTTGTATTTCAGAGGGGATTGAATGACAAAGTTTATTGAAGCAGGTAAGCGATTTTCGCTAGATAATCCAACCTTAGTGCCTAACTCAGCGGGCTATTTGTGGAACAAGCATATGATGATTCATGTGAATTGTCAGGGTTATGCGGTTGCTCAATATATGAACCCAGAACCAAAGAAATATGCCCATAATCCGAACATGGCAGCAACGAGTTTTATGCAGCCTGAGCAACCTTACTTTGCTCATCATCCAGGTCGTTTCTTCTACCTAAGAGATGATGAAACAGGGGAAATGTTCTCGGCACCTTTCGCGCCGGTGAAAACAAAACTCGACCTTTTTGAGTTTCAACCCGGTCTCAGTGATATCAAATGGCAAATCAAACACCTTGATATTGAGCTTGAGATAACCTTGACGCTTAGCGAAGATCTGGCCGCAGAGCTTTGGCATGTGAAGGTGGAAAACTGCGACAATAAACCAAGAAAGATCTCACTTGTTCCATACTTCCCTGTTGGTTACATGTCATGGATGAATATGGGTGCTTATTTCGATGAGGACCTCAATGCGATCGTCTGCACGTCAATCACGCCATATCAAAAGCTAGAAGACTACGAAAAAAACAAACATCTCAAGGATATTACTTACTTAGCATGTGATGTTAAGCCTGACCATTTCGAAACCAGCATCCCTCGATTTGAAGGGCAGGGTGGCTTGCATAATCCTACATGCCTTGAGCTTGGCTCTGGGTTAAGCGATCGACCAGCGCACTATGAAATGCCCGCTTGTATCATGCAGTTTGAACTTGATTTGAAACCGAATGATGAGCGTGAATACAATTTTGTTTTTGGTCCAGCATTAGACAAAGGTGAAATCACCCGTGTGATTGGTGAAGCGCTTCATACCAACAAGGCTCAAGTCGTGGACGGCTATGCGTCTTACATTAAGTCTGGAAAGGGAGTGCTGCAGGTCTCTACGCCTGATGATACCTTCGACCAGTTCGTTAATCATTGGCTTCCACGACAAGTCTACTATCACGGTGACACACACCGACTAACGACCGATCCACAAACCCGAAACTATTTGCAAGATGGGATGGGGATGGCGTATGTCAACAGTGAGACGACTAAGCAAGTGATTCTAACGTCTCTTGGACAGCAAAAACGCGATGGCGAGATGCCTGATGGAATATTGCTAACGCCTGAGGCGGAACTGAAATACATCAACCAGATCCCGCACACTGATCATTCTGTGTGGCTCACTTTGATCTTAGAGGCCTACATCAATGAGACCAATGACTGGGAGATTCTAGAAGAGCAAATAGCGTGGCAGGATTCAGAGGAAAAACACAGTGTTTTGGAGCACATGAATCTAGCAATGGAGCATATGTGTCATGCCCGAGATGAGCGTGGATTGCCTTATATCGCTCAGGGTGACTGGTGTGACCCGATGAACATGGTTGGCCCTAAAGGAAAGGGCGTATCAGGATGGTTAACGCAAGCATTGAGCTTTGCATTGCAGTCTTGGGTGCGCTTATCCGACCGTGTTAACAATCCTAAGAAGATTGCACACTTCAATGGGATAGTGGAAGAACTGAAGGTGATCGCTGATGAGTATCTATGGAAAGGGGACTGGTATGCAAGAGGCATAACCGACGATGGCGTTACTTTCGGCGTTCCAGAAGATAAAGAAGGCCGCATCTTCTTAAACACTCAAAGTTGGGCTTTTCTTGCTAATATGCCGAGCGAGCTTCAAGCTGAACGTATGCTGAGAGCCGTCGATGAGCAATTGGATACGCCTTATGGCGTCATGCTGTGTGCGCCAGCCTTCACAGCCATGCGAGAAGATGTGGGGCGTGTTACTCAAAAATGGCCAGGCTCCGGTGAGAATGGCTCAGTGTATAACCATGCAGCGGCATTTTATGCAGCGAGTATGTATAACATTAATCAGCCTGATCGAGCCTTTGGCACATTAAGAAAAATGCTTGCAGACCCTGAGTGCGATTCATTTGCACAAAGAGGTCAATTACCTGTGTACATTCCTAACTATTACCGCGGTGCCTATTATCAGTATCCGGATACCGCTGGTCGCTCTAGTAACCTTTTCAATACGGGGACGGGCGCTTGGTATTACCGATTGGTGATTGAAGAGCTATTTGGCCTTAAAGGGTGCAGGGAAGGTCTTACCATTTCACCGCAACTTCCGTCTCAGTGGAGCACGGCTAGGGCCGAACGAGAGTTTCGTGGTGCCTATTTCCACGTGGAATATGTATTGGTGCATGATAAAAAAGATGTTTGCCTGCGAGTGGATGGCGAGCTTGTATCGGGTAATTTGATTAAAGATATTACACCAGGGAAGCATTACCGTGTTGTCGTCAACTATATTGCGGGCGAGTGCTAATCCCTCTACGGAATAAACTGTGCGCTCAACTTATCTGTTGAGCGCGGATCAACCAAAGTATAACTAGATGGATAGCGGTATTAACATGAGGGTTGACTATACCTGTTTTACGGCAAACATGCGTGAACAGGAAGGGTATAATTTAGGTGATATAAAATTGAGTACCTTAATGTAAGGTGTTCACTATCAGTTCTGAGTCATATCGTCGAGAACATGATAGATGTATGAAAAGCCGTTGTTGAAGTATTCAAAATGAACTGGAAAGAAGAGTGAGGCTTACGTCTCATTTTTCCTTCAGTCGTTGGTACTCAAGTAAAGCTCATGCTTGAGTAGTTTGGTGTCCACTTTATATGCTGCAAGTAAGGATAGTTTTCATTTTAACTTGGATTAAAAATGAAAGACTTAGCGCTTAAATTTGGCTCGAAATTACGTGAGGTACGTAAAGAAAAAGGCATCTCTCAAGATAAACTCGCGCTCATTGCTGATATAGATAGAAGTTACGTTGGCCGCATTGAACGTGGTGAAGTGAATATTACACTGGAAAAAGTGTATGGCTTGGCAGAAGCCATAGAATGTAATGTCGTTGAGTTGCTGCCAGCGCCTTAGGGTAAAAGTGTATTCATACCATTCAAGAATCATTGCGGTTGTCGTTAAGTATCTTGTATACGCTGTTTCTCGAAATGCCTAGCACACTAGAGATCTGTGTAATTTTTTGATGCTCAGAATGCATACTGATGACTTGTTGTTTTATTGCGTTCGAGAGTGGTTTCCTACCTTTGTATTTTCCAGCGGCTTTTGCTGCCGCGATCCCTTCAAGTTGACGTTCTCTGCGAATGTTTAATTCAAACTCGGCAAAGACGGCCAACATATCAAGAAACGCTTTACCGGATGCCGAATCTGTTGAGATAGGTTGTTCTAAAGCGGTCAGTAGGATTTGCTGCTCGTTAAAGGTTTTGACCATCTGCTGCAAATCTAGGACTGATCTGGCGATGCGGTCGATTCGTGTAATAACGAGAGTGTCTCCGGCTCTTAGGTATTCCATTAGGTCCACCAAACCCTGACGTTTGATGTCTGATCCCGTCGAAGTATCAGAGAATATTTTGATACAACCTGCTTCCGTGAGTTTCTGAATCTGAAGATCTAATGATTGCTCTGTAGTGGAAACTCGTGCGTAGCCGACCTTGCTCATTGAATTTGCTCATTTAGCATCTAGACTTATTGAACATAGTGTCATTTAAAGTGTTTATCCACTCTAAATGAACATTATTGAGAGGCGATGAGCTTGTTAAATTAGGGTATACCTTAAATAAAAGCTTGTAGACGTATTATTTGAAAAGTTGCTCGTTTAGGAAAAGAGGAGACGTCATGAATTTTCGAGATCCTGAGCTTATTCTTGTTAAGCGTTTTAGTGGTGGAAAAAAATCCTATTTTCAAGTGAATTCATTTGATACTGAATGGGTGTCATTACAGGATATAGAGCATGGCGAATGCTTTTCCTTTAAGCGAGCACAATTAGAAAGCCATATTAACAATGGTCTTCTTATCATTACGGCCAAAAACAGTGTTCCAGACGTTTTGTTCATCAATGCCGTCAAAAAGAAAACCAAGCCTACAGCCGTTGGAAAGAAAGCGGCGTATGAAATGGAGGTAGAGCGTCGATATTGCTATGTTCGCAAAGTATTAGATTCTGATCTTCCTGCATTGTCAGAAAATCGTTTAACACCGTGGATTAGTAAGGTAGCTGCAGAAATCGAGGATGCATCCCCACCATCATATAAAACACTCCTCCGATGGCTTAAAGCTTTTAATGAATCGGGATGGAAAAAAGCCTCGCTGCTCCCACGTCATCATAATAAAGGTAATCACTTCAAACGATTGCCCCCTGAAGTAGATCAATTGCTATCCCAGGTTATCGTTGAGCATGCTAGGTCTTCAGTGAGAATCAATATAGGCAAAGCACATCGAGATTTTGTTGAGCGAATGGAACGGTTGAATGAACACCGCCGTAATGAAGGGCTACCGACGCTTACTCCGAGCAGTTATGAAACCACGTTGCAGCGTTTCAGAAAATGACCGTCTGATTCTTTATTTCTTAGAGCCTTAGAACGAGATGCATGATGAATTTTAGAGACCCTAGTCTTATTCTTGTGAAGCGCTATCGAGGCGGAAAGTGCTCTCACTATCAGGTGAGCGATGTGAGCCGAACTGAAATCACCATCAAAGATATCGTACATGGTGGCCACTTTTCCTTTGCAAAAGAACAATTAGAATCGCATATAGAAAAAGGGCTGTTGAGCACCATATCTAAAGATACTCTCCCTGAAACCGTTTTTGTTAATCCCGTAGGCAAAAAGCCTAAGCCCCAGAAAGCAAAGCGAGAATTGGAATACGAGAAAGCAATGGAAAGACGCTATGCGTATGTGAGGGGAGTATTGGACTCAGATGTTCCTGCATACACCCAAAAGCGACTGGTTCCGTGGCTTGCTACATTTTCTGAAACTATTGAGGATCTAAATCCACCAAGCTGGCGAACATTAGCAGAGTGGGTCAGTGTGTACGTGAAATCGGGTTGGCAAAAGAAAGCCTTGAAACCTGCTCACGCGCGTAAGGGTAATAGAACACATTATTTGGATAATGAGGTTGAGAGGCTTTTATTGAAGGTTGTTAGGGATCACTCATTAAAGCAAATTAGAGTGAACTATACGCAAGCACATAATGATTTTTTGGAACGAGTGAAAAAGTTAAATAAGCAGAGATCTAAGCAGGGTCTGGAACTTGTAAAGGCTAGTAGCTACCGAACAACGGTTAACCGATTTCAACGTTAGTATAGTGATAACCATATGTACCAGTATAATACTAATTTAAAATTCAATTAAATCATATATTTGACTAATTTAGTATGTAGAGTGGTATAAATTTATAACTTGGTTTCAGCGACATCTGATGTTTGCAACATAACTTATATCTATAGCACTCCTTTCTATACTAAATCCCTTTAAAGTACTCAGTTTCACTCTCTACCCTTAATCTTTATTCCATTAGATCAATAGCAATTCCTCGTGCTCTCTCATTCTATGGACGGACAAAATAGCTTGTTGTTCGGTAGATTTTATCGGAACAAAGCGAGTTGAAGGACGTTGAACAGCCTCACTGATAGCAACAGCATCATTAAGGTCGTTTTTTCCTTTCGTTCTATAAGGGATAACGTATTTAACAGCCATAATGCGGGCATCGTGCCCCAATTTATTGAGTGTTCTGGCCCAATAATGTGCACCACCACACGCTTCAACACCTATACGCATTGGTGGCATATTTGCTATTGTAGTCAGTAATTTAGAGCGAGTGACAGACTTGTGCAGCAAGACTTTCCCATTTTGGTGAATAGCATGCAGACTGAAATGGTTTTTGGCGAGGTCGATACCGCAGAAATAAGAATTAGACATGGTGCCTCCGGTGTTAAAAAGTACCACATAAGTGTGGCAGATCCTCGGGAGGGGGAATCCATGTCATTCGTTAGGTAAATGGAGGAACAATGAGTTCGAGGGTAATTGAAGTTGTAGACTATCGACCTTCATGGGCCAATGAATTTAGTGATGAAAAGGTGTTGCTAGAATCGGTCTTGAATTCAGCTAATGTAGTGGCAATTCATCACATTGGTAGTACTTCAGTCAAAGGTCTTTGTGCGAAACCAATCATCGATATTCTTGTTGAAGTGAAATCATTAGAAGAGTTGGATAGGAACAATAATCTGATGGAGTCGCTTGGGTATGAAGTTAAAGGTGAATTTGGCATTGCAGGTAGGCGTTATTTTCAAAAAGGTGGCATACAAAGAAGTCACCAAGTACATGCTTTTTTAGTTGGGTCTCCAGAAGTAAATAGGAATATTGCATTTCGAGACTACTTGATTCACTTTCCAGAAATAGCGTTGCATTATGGTAATTTGAAGCGAGAAGGTGCTTCAATTTGTAACAACGATGTTGGTGTATATTGCAATCATAAAGACAGTTTTATAAAGGAGCATGAGGCAAACGCACTACGCTGGAAATTTACCTAACAAGGCTATATTTCTTTTCAGTTCAACCATCAAAAGGATTCATCATGAACGTGGATAAGGCGAAAAAACGCATATTGAAACGAGTGCAAAGAGGTTTCAGAGGTTATCCGCAAATATCACTAGAGTATTTCGGTGAAACGACCGATTTGGCGACCGAAGTAGTCATCACTTTTGTTCCTGAAGAAAACGCCGAACCACAAATTCAGAGATTTACGAGTGACAAAGATGCCCGTGAAGATGAAGCGATTCAATCGGTATTGCTAAAAATCATTGAGCGAGCAGAAGCTGCGACTGTTTTAGAGAGCCGAGAAATATCGGTTATTTAATGATTTTTGGCAATGCTCAACGTTCTATCACGTTAGAGTTGAGAACGAAAATATAACAAATAAGGATAAGTGTCGCTCAGCCGACACTTTATCTGGTTGTTGAACAAGCCCGTCACGGTGGCGCCTTTATTAGTAATTTGCTCGAACTGAGCAAGAGGGTTTTAGGCTTCCCTCCTGTCTTCAAGGCGAGCAAAGCCATTGTGATCTGCACCAGCAACTTTGGACACTCCGTTAAGCGACTTTCTGATACTAAAGGTTATCCGCATTTTCCTAATTTAAGTGATTACTCTAAGAAGGTTTTGTCCAATTGTAAGTTGAAGTGATAGAGGCATAGAAATTCCCCAAAACAGTTGTTTTCCTTTGGTTTGAAAAGAAAGGTTGGCCAAGCGCTGAACTGGGAGAGTTGCTTAAGTTATGTTTAGCACTAAAAATCGAAGGATTAGATAGTGTCGTCAAGCCGTTAAAGCGAATGTAATTAACCTGAACTCGGAATAAAAATAGGCAGGAACTAAAAGCTGGTTCTGCGATCAGATCTTTCGACTAAAAAGGAAATCATCGCAAAGGAACCAGCTATGAAAAAGTTAACTGACCTATTCTGCCATGTCGACGACTTTTGTA
>NZ_CAWPQZ010000061.1:0-13000 GCF_963889785.1 Vibrio sp. S12_S33
AGATTGAAGCGCCTTGTTCGTAAAACGATCGGTTTTTCAAAATCAGAAGAGATGCATGACAAAGTTATAGGGACGTTTATCGAGCGGGAGTTCTACTGGTAATTCAACTGATTTGAGTCACGACCGATTATTCTTTCAATGTACTGTGAATATAAACACGTTCATTAGGTAAACACTTATTGTCTAATATATTAAACACAAGTTGCCCTACTTTTTCTCCCCATTCACTAGGATGATTATCAATGCACGGAACGTTGCGGTCAAAAATGTCCGCATATGGAACAGCATCGATAGAAAATAGGGAGACCTCCTCAATATTGAGTGTTGCAAGGGCTTTAATCACCGATAAGCTAATAAGACCGTTGATACCTATAATGCAATCCGGCAATGTCTCTAACCCTTTTAAATAATCTAGAACTAACGGATATGAGTCATCCAGTGTGTAGGCTGTGTGAATAATATCGATTGTTTTGTCGGTAAGCCTTAACCCACCTAATAAGCCACTAATTCGGTCAAGACTTATATCGGAATCTTTAGGACCTGCGAAGATTAAATAGCTTGGATAATCTTTTTTAAACAGGTATTTACCAGCACGAACTCCAATTTCAATATTATTTAGAAAAACCCCTGGAAGATTAGAACCAGGAATATCACGGTCGAATAAGACCAATGGAATATTATAGTGTTGCGCCAAATCAAGGTAATCAGGGTGGTATCCATCACGATCTGAAACAACTGAGAGTAAAATGGCACTAGCCTTATGCCCAAACAAAGTCTGTACAGCTCTACGTTCTGCTGATTTTGAGCCACCAGTCTCAAAAATCATCACAATATAGCCTCGCTCATCCGCCATTTTGCATAAGCGTTTAAGGATAACCCCGTAAACAGGATTAAATGTACTATCAGAAACAAAACCAATGATTTTACTCTGATTATTCTTAAGATTCTGAGCAAAAACATTAGGTATATAATTGAGTTCCTTCGCTATTTCCAAAATTATCTTACGTGTCTCTGGTTTGACCAAATCTGGTTTATTAAACGCACGTGAAACGGTAATATTTGTAACATTTGCTCGTTTAGCGATGTCAACTATTGTTGAATTTGCTTGATTTTTAAATACTTTACCAGCCATAAATCTGACCTAGGTCCGCTTAATCTTAAAATTGGTTTGATCATATCACCGACCAAAGATCTATGCATTTAACATTTTTCTGACCTTGCACACATATTGCTCAATGTAAAAGTCGGATATATCACATTTCGCAATAAATTTGGATGTTTTTTATCCAAAATAATCATATGTTAACGTTGTCATTTAAGGGCTGTTTTTCTATTTGCCTTTGATTTGACGTTTTAAGCCAAAATCTTAAAAAACCTACATTCAACGTCATATCGTTTCTTCAAATGATGACGTTAATAAAAAAACAAAGGAGCATTTATGTCTCTTAAAAAAGCGTTAACAAAAGGTGCTGTTCTTGCAACATCTGTCTTAGCTTGCACAGCATTTTCTACCCAAGCAAAAGAAAAACTCAACATCGGTATGTCGTTTCAAGAAATGAACAATGAGTACTTCGTTGTGATGAAACAAGCTCTTGAAGATGCTGCCGCAGATATCGGTGCGAACGTCATTATCACTGACGCTCGTCACGATGTCTCTAAACAAATCAATGATGTAGAAGATATGTTACAAAAAAACATTGACATACTTCTTCTCAACCCTACTGACTCTGTTGGTGTTCAGTCAGCGGTAATGTCTGCAGCAGAAGCTGGAACAGTAGTGGTTGCTATTGATGCCCAAGCAGAAGGTCCACTCGATTCATTTGTTGGTTCTAAAAATTATGATGCTGGCTATAAAGCAGGTAAATTCTTAGCAGAGCAGCTAGGTGGTAAAGGTGAAGTAGCCATTCTCGATGGTATCCCGGTTGTACCAATTCTAGAACGTGTTCGCGGTTTCGAAGCTGCAATGAAAGAATTTCCAAATATGAAAATCGTAGACAAGCAAAATGGTCATCAGGAACGATCTAAAGCACTAAGCGTCACTGAAAATATGTTGCAAGCCCACCCTAATCTTGCTGGTATTTTCAGCGTAAACGATGTCGGCTCGATGGGTTCTCTTGCTGCTATAGACGCATCTGGTTCTGATGTGAAATTAGTTTCTGTTGATGGTGCACCTGAAGCTATTGAAGCAATTTTGAAACCAGGTTCAAAATTTATCGCAACCTCAGCTCAATATCCTCGTGACCAGATTCGTATTGGTTTGGGTATTGCACTTGCTAAACATTGGGGAGCAACAGTACCTAAAGTTGTACCAGTTGATGTTGATCTAATTACTAAAGAAAACGCAAAAGGATTCTCTTGGTAGTCAATTAAATATGTCTCGGTTTCGGCCGAGACATAGTTAATCAATGGGGGTAATGGTATGTCTTTATTGCTGGAACTAAGAGGTATCAACAAGAGCTTTCCTGGAGTTAATGCTTTGAGCAATATCCACCTGTCACTGCAAACAGGAGAGATTCAAGCACTACTTGGAGAAAATGGTGCAGGAAAATCAACGCTCATGAAAATTCTATGCGGCATTTATTCAAATGATGAAGGCCAAATCTTCATGAATGGGTCTGAACGCGTTTTTAACAACTACAATGAAGCTATTGCTGCGGGAATCGGGATTATTTTTCAAGAATTTTCACTGATCCCTTATCTGAATGCGGTTGATAATATTTTTCTCAATCGAGAGATAACCAACAAGCTCGGCTTATTAGATCGCAAATTAATGCGCATCGAAGCTAAATCTATTTTTGATACTTTAGGAATCGATATTGATCTGGATATCCCTATTGCAGAACTAAGCATTGCAGATCAGCAATTCATCGAAATTACCAAAGCGCTTTCACTAAACGCAAAACTATTGGTTTTAGATGAACCAACTGCAACGCTAACCCCAACGGAGGCAGAACGCCTTTTCGCTATCATGAGAGACCTAAAATCTCGTGGTGTTGGAATGTTCTTTATCTCTCACCACTTAGAAGAAATATTTGAAGTTTGTGATACAGTTTCGGTACTCCGAGATGGTGAATATATCAGTACCAAGCGTGTCAAAGAGACTAATGTTGATGAGTTAGTTGAAATGATGGTTGGTCGAAAGCTCGACAACGCCTTCCCGAAAAAAACCATTCAATCTGGTAAAAAACAGGTGGTATTGAGCGTACCTGAAATTCAAATTAATAAGTCCGCCCCAATTAATCAATTTGAATTGTACCAAGGCGAAATTCTCGGTTTTTCCGGACTAGTTGGCTCTGGCCGCAGTGAATTGGTGAGAGCTCTGATTGGTGCCGACCATCCAACCAGAAAACAAGTTTTCGTCATGGGTCAAGAGCTAAGCTTGAATTCCCCTTCTGAAGCACTACATCACGGAATTGGTTTATTACCAGAGAGTCGAAAAACAGAGGGGTTAGTGATGGATTTCAGTATCAAAGAAAACATCTTACTGAACAACCATCAAAACGAGATCTATGCATGGACTTTACTTGATCGCAGCAAAGAAAAAAATGTAGCGTTGAACCTAATGAATAAAGTACGGGTAAAAGCGCCAGATGAAGAAACCCAAATATCTAATCTTAGTGGCGGGAATCAGCAGAAGGTGGTTATCGCACGTTGGTTAAATAATGATTGCAATATTTTGATTTTTGATGAACCAACAAGAGGCATCGATGTTGGTGCTAAATCAGAAATTTATGAATTGATGAAGCAACTCACCGCTCAGGGAATTTCAATTATTATGATCTCTTCTGAGCTACCAGAAGTCATTGGCGTATGTGATCGAGTTCTTGTCTTTAATCAAGGCGCTATTGTGGCCTCACTTGAAGGTGAAGATATCGAGTCCAACACCATTATGTTACACGCAACAGGGCAAGCGGCATAAATGTTATGACTAAAATATTAGAAACCGAAAAACAACAAAACAGTTCATTCAAAACTAAACTCATCAAATGGAGTCGCCATCCAGCGTTCTATCCTTTTATTGGCTTCTTCGTCGTGTTCTTTATTATGGTGATATACAACGATAATTTTTTGTCACCAAACAACCTGAGTAATGTCGCAAGGCAGGTTTCGATTAATGCCATACTTGCGGTCGGTATGACCTGTGCGATATTACTAGGTGGTATAGATTTATCGGTTGGTCCTGTAATGGCTCTCTCTGGAACCGCAACCGCGGGCATGATGGTTTCAGGAATTCCTCCAGTAGTAGCGATCCCCGCAGGGCTTTTGATTGGCATGGCTTTCGGTGCAGCAAATGGCTTTATGATTGCTTACGCTAAAATGCCCGCCTTTATTGTTACGCTGGCCTCCCTAGGTATTGCTCGCGGTATAGGCTTAATATACACGGGAGGTTATCCGATTTCTGGTTTACCTGATAGCTTTTCTTTTTGGGGGCGAGGGAATGTTTTCGGCTTACAGACACCCATATTAATTATGCTGGTTGTTTATATCGTTGCCTACATTTTATTAAACCATACACCGTTTGGCCGATACGTCTATGCAATTGGAGGAAATGAAGAAGCCTCTCGCCTGAGTGGTATTCGGGTTCCTATTGTGATTATGGCGGTATATACCATTAGCGGTATCACTGCAGCGATTGCGGGATTGATTCTTACCTCTCGCTTGATGAGCGGACAACCCAACGCCGGTGTTGGCTTTGAACTGGATGCTATTGCCGCTGTTGTTATCGGTGGGACCGCTATGAGCGGCGGTCGAGGAATGATAATTGGTACACTGATCGGCGCGATGCTTTTAGGGGTTCTGAATAACGGTCTTAACCTTGCCGGTATCTCACCTTATGTCCAGAACGTCATCAAAGGCATCATCATTCTTATCGCAATCTACATTGGTATCAGTAAACGTAAATAACTCACTTCACAATTTGATCGGCTTAGTTAAGCCGAACTGAGGACCTATAAATGCGCTATTTCATTGGCATAGATATTGGTGGAACCGTAACAAAAGCAGGACTCTATGACGAAAACGGAACTGAACTACATATTGCCGAAAAAAATTCAGATGTATTAAGAGATGCGCCCGGTTATACCGAACGAAACATGGATGAGCTATGGCAAACCGTTTGTGAGATTGTCACAAGTTGTGTAGAACATGCCCCTAAAGCGATAAGCGGTGTCGCTTTTTCATCTCATGGCAAAGGGTTATACGCCATAGATAAACAGGGAAAACCCGTGCGTAATGGTATTATTTCTTCGGATACTCGAGCTGAATCTCTGGTTAAAAAATGGCAGAGCCAAGGGTTAGTTAATAAAGTTTACGAACGTGGCTTGCAACAACTTTGGACAGCTCATCCGGTGACCTTAATGGCCTGGCTGAAGGAAAATGAACCCGACAGCTATCATAACATTGATGCAATATTAATGGTGCATGATTACGTTCGTTACTGCTTAACTGGCGAAGTCAATGCGGAAATAACCAATATTTCCGGTAGTAATATGTATAACGTACGCACGGGCGAATATGATCCTTCGCTATTGGCAGAGTTTGATATTGCAGAGTGTGCCGACAAACTGGCCCCCGTTATCGGTTCTGCTGAACAATCTGGTACCGTCACCCAAGAGGCATCACGTCTTACCGGGCTAGCGGAAGGAACGCCGGTTTATGGTGGATTGTTTGATGTGGTTGCAGCAGCTCTCACCTCCTGTATTCAGGATGAATCTACCATCAGTGCCATTGCAGGAACGTGGTCGATAACCACCACGGTTACCGATGAAATTACCACCGGCGATTATCCCTACATATGGGGTAATTACTGTATACCAGGGAAATACTTTGTCCATGAAGGTTCTCCTACATCCGCATCAAATCTGGCCTGGTTTAAAAACCAGTTCCTGTCCGACTATAGCTGGGAAGATTTTAACCAATGGGTTGGTGAAAGCTCATGCGAAACTGATGACTTATTCTTCTTACCCTACCTGTATGGTTCCAACTATGCGATCGGTATGCCAGGTTCTTTGATCGGACTTCGCGGCCACCACACCAAAAAAGATGTGGTGAGAGCCATTTATGAAGGTATTGTTTTCGCTCATATCAATCATCAGGACAAAGTTATCGCACTGAATCCCAAAGCGAAAACAATCCGATTTACCGGTGGCCCATCTAAATCAAAACCCTGGATGCAAATGTTTGCTGATATTTCCGGACTGCCCATTGAAGTCGTGGACATTCAGCAGGCAGGCTGTAGGGCAGCAGCACTTTGTGCAGCCATTGGTGCTGGCGTCTATAAAGATTTTACTCAGGCGATTAAGGCTACCCAACCACCAATAAGCCGGTTCGAGCCGGATATGTCTAAATATGACCGACTACGTTCCAAATTGGCGAAGTTCAATGCACTCAATCAATCGTTGGTCGATGTGCTGACCTAATATAGAACTATACCCGTGCCCATTGAAGATGCAGGTATCAGTATCTGAAAATTATTTGTAATTCTGGATACAAGTGAGCCTGCAACTTCTGGTAACGTCACATCGAAAAATTTTTTGATAGCAGAGGTGAATGCTGCTTTGGAGGGGAAGTAAACATTGTTCCTAACATGCTCATTCATGACTTTCCAAAGCCGCTTTATTGGATTTAAGTTTGGACTGTATGGGGGTAAGTAATGAAGCTCTATATTGAGTGTTTTTGCCGAATTTCTCACCATTTCAGACCGATGATAAGCCGCACCATCAAGGTAAACGCCCCACGATCCCACAAGGCATTTTAGTGTGAGAAGTTCCAAGGAAGAAGTGAGTTGATATCAGGCTCTGGCTTTGCCAGTTCCCTCATACATTTGGCCATGTAATCGCAGAGTATCAGTCCGTTAGCTTTCGCCGTCTCGATGATGCTATACAGCAAAGCACTCGCATCAGCACCAAGCGGATTCGTCGAGAATAACCAATCTTTTCTTAGTAATTGCGACGAATTACTTGGTGGGTATTAAAGTGATCACTATTGATGATAGTGACAGTGTATTCAAATGGCTGGCCACCTTTGAAATAAACCACTTCACTCAATTGGATCATGGCTTTCCCTAGCGGGACATTCATTAACTCTGACACCTTTTGGTCGTCAAGGTTGAAGGCCTTTAAGTCTTGCTCTCGGATGGAAACTTGTTTACCTGTCAGGTGTTCTATGTATTTATATTTTGATTTTTCTAGCTCATTAAACTGAAAGTTATTGCTGATATTGATAGGAATGTGGATCTTTTCCAGCGAAACAGGTGTATCACCAAAACACATTAAACGATCAACGCGATAAACTTGATCTGTAGGTTTAATTTTTAGCTTGCTAGCAATATCAGCTGAGGGAACTAAGGTGACACTAGCAGAAACGACTTTACGTATACCCGTAACATTAAGCTGTTTTGCTTGCCAATCGAAAGGAGAGAGTTCGTGAAAGCTATCACTGTTGAAAGGTTTTCGCATGCCAACATACAGGCCGGAGCCTCTTACTCGGTAGACAATGTCTTGCTCAACTAAATTACGCGTCGCTTCTCGCACTGTGGCTCGTGTGACATTCAGATTTTGAGCAATATTTGTTTCCGTATCGAGCTTGTCACCACAATTCAGTCCACCCGTCATAATTCGGTCAGTGATATAGTCGATGACGATTTGCTGTTTAACCGTAATTTTAGGTGCCATAATATCCATATCTATTGATAACGCAACGAACAGTATATACCCAAGTGAGCAGAAGAGGCAGAGCTTAAGCGTTCGCCACTGGCTTTAGTTCACGGAAAATCTTTAAGCGTGTTGAAAGGCTAAGTTTTAAGTGGTTCTTGTTGATGAAGTTGGCACCAAAAAGCATGAAACAGTCATACTTGTGGTGCCAAGCGTCACTATTCTTATGGCGTTAGTCCTGCCAAACAAGCCTCAATGACTTTATCCTCGCTGATTCCATAAACTTTCTTCAAGTAATCAAGGCTGCCAACCTGACCATATTGTTCTTGTACCCCCAGTTTTTTGAAATACTGGGTTTCGATGCTTGACTCTAACAATGCACTGGCGACGGCATCACCCAGTCCACCGATAATATTGTGGTTCTCCAGTGTTACTACACGTTGAGTGAGCTTGGCGTAGTGGATCAGTAATGATGTATCGAGTGGTTTAATTGTGTGCATGTCAATCACAGCCACGCTTTTGTTGGTCAACTCGCTGATCTTGTCTGAGGCTGCAATCGCTTCATGAACGAGCATTCCTGTCGCAACAATTACTAAATCGCTTCCTTCTCTAAGGACATTACCAACACCAATTTTTATATCATTTTCAGATTGGTACAGTTCAGGCAGTGCTTTGCGAGTAGAACGTATATAGTTGATCCCAGGGTTGTGATAAGCGTATTTCAACGCAGCTTTCAACGTATGTTTGTCTGAGACATCAATGACCCGAGAATGTGGGATCAAACGGATCAACCCAATGTCTTCAAAGGGCATGTGCGTGCCACCATTAGTGACAGCAGAAACCCCAGCATCACTGCCAAAAATATTGATATGACGTTTAGCATAACCGCCAGAGACAAACAGTTGATCGTAGCAGCGTCGAGTAGCAAAACAGCCAAAAGAGTGCATAAAAGGCACTTTCCCAATGGCAGATAAGCCCGCAGCGACACCGACCATATTGGCTTCAGCGATACCGCATTGCACAAAGTTTTCTGGGTGGGTCTGTGTGAGTTTTCTCGTACCGATGGTTTCCATCAAATCGGCTTCAAGCACCATGACGTCACTATGTTGTTCGATCAACTCTTGAAGTGTTTCAACGTAGACTTCTCGTAATTCAGTGTTCATTGAGTGCCTCTAATTTGTTTTCAATCGCTGTAACATCGTTTTTGATCGCGCTGATCAAGTCATCGTTTAATCGCAAATGATGATTTCCGGCAATATTCTCGATGCTTGGGCAGCCTTGACCTTTAATCGTGTCTAAGATGATGGCAGTTGGTTTGCTGGACTGAGCCTTGTGGCTTTCAATGGCATTGGCAATGCTAGGAATATCACCACCATTGACTTGCAAGGCATGAAAGCCAAACGCTTCGAATTTCTGTCTGAGATCGAATGGACGTTGTATGTCATCAATAAAACCGTCAAGCTGGCGCTTGTTGTAGTCGATAAACACGAGCAAGTTATTGAGTTTAAGGTGTGCCGCCAACTGAACGGCTTCCCAACATTGACCCTCTTGTAACTCCCCATCACCCACAATGGTGAAGACCTGACGTTTCGTTCCAATTGCCATTCCCACAGCGCAAGAAAAGCCTTGGCCTAATGAACCCGTTGTCATGTCTATGCCCGGGGTTTTATTCATGTCGGCATGGCTGGGTAGGCGTGTGCCATTTTGGTTGATAGTATTGAGCCAAGTTTTGTCAAAAAAACCGCGAATGGCTAGTGTGGCATACAGAGCCGGACCTGCATGCCCTTTCGATAACACAAAAAAATCTCGTTCATGGCTATTTGGGTTTTGTGGATCGTGTTTTAAATAATGTCCGTAAAGGCAGGCGAGCGTTTCCGTAATGGATAAGCTGCCTCCGAAATGACCGTAACCCATGTGCATAAGGGCATTAACAAGTTCTTTTTTAATTTCTAAGTTCAGTGCTTCGAGCGTGCGTAGCTCTCTCGTTGATAACATAAGTACCTCGTGAGGGAGAGAGGTGGGCGATGCCCACCTTGTGATTAAGCAGATTCAGTTGATTTTGTGTTTTTTTCCGGAAGGAAATGTGTAGCAAGTACAGCAATAGTGAAGATCCCGACGCCTGTAATGACAGCGGTTTTACTGATCATTGCCAGATACCCTAAGAATATCCCTGTGATTGCGAAATCGGAATCAGAGAATGTGGTATTGGCAAACCCTAAGTCACCAAGCACAGGCAAAAGAAGTAGGGTAAGTACAGTGATCACCACACCGTTGACAAATGCGCCGCACATGGCCCCTTTTCGACCGCCAGTGGCGTTGCCAAATACCCCAGCAGTGGCACCTGTGAAGAAGTGGGGCACGACACCGGGTAATATCAGCGTTAACTCTAAAATACCAAAGACGCCCATGGTGATAAGGCCGCCAATAAAGCTGAATAAAAAACCAATAAGTACGGCATTAGGAGCGTAAGGAAAGACAATCGGGCAATCTAAAGCGGGTTTCGCGTTCGGTACAATTTTTTGAGATATCCCAGTAAATGCTGGCACAATTTCAGCCAATACCAAGCGTACACCTTGCAAAATTACAAACACACCAGCTGCGAAGGTGATTGCTGTCAAAATGGCGTAGACGAAAGCGTTTTGGCCGTTTGAAAGATTTTCTTGCACCCACTGTGGGCCAGCGGCAACAACAAGCACTAAGTAGATGATACCCATGGTGATCGAGATCGATATGGATGAGTCACGCAAGAAAACAAGGTTCTTTGGTAAATTCAGCTCTTCTGTACTTTGCGAACCTTTTCCTACCATTTGACCAATCAGTGCCGATGAAACATAGCCAACCGTTGAGAAGTGCGCAAAAGCGACATCATCACTGCCTGTGATTTTACGCATGAAAGGTTGTGCCATGGCGGGGAAAATCACCATGACTAAGCCCAGTGTAACCGAGCCAAGTACCACCATTGTCGGCCCAGAGAAACCAGCAACACTGAGGATAATAGCAATCATTGCAGCCATGTATAATGTGTGGTGACCGGTCAAGAAAATGTATTTGAAACGGCTAAAGCGGGCGAAAAAGATATTTGCAGCCATGCCAAATGTCATGATAAGTGCTGTCGAAGCACCATAGTCAGAGATGGCTGTGGCATATATGGCTTCATTGTTTGGGATGACGCCATGTAGACCAAAGCCAGTTTCGATCAATTGCCCCATGGGTGTAACCGCCGCAACCAAAATACCAGCCCCCCCCCCAATCACTACAAAACCTAAAATTGATTTCACTGTGCCTTTAATGACATCAGAAGAGGATTTTTTCTGGATAGATAAACCCAGTAAAGCAACAAGACCAATTAAAATTGCGGGGGTACTTAATATGTCCATTATAAAATTAAGCATGATCTATTCCTCCGCAAGTGTGTTGAAATAGTTTGTCAAACTTTGGCGCATCGCCTCTTTGTCTGTGATGTTTGGGATAGCAATAACAGGGTTACTCCCTAAACTGCCAGCCAAGTCATGGGTACAAACAAAGACGTCTGCCATGTCAGAAGTGACAGAGCCAAGATCGGTATGTTCCACTTCCGCTTCGACCCCCATCTCCTTTAAGACTTCTTTGACTTTTAGCTCGATCATGAATGAAGAGCCGAGTCCTGTGCTACAAACCGCCATAATTCGCATAAAGTGTTCCTTAATATTTAGCTAGGATTTTCAGGATTTGTTCTTTGTTTTGCGCCTTACTGACGGCTTCTACGTCTTTATCGCAACAAAAGAACTCCGAAATGGATGTAATCAGTTCAATGTGTTGATTGCTGTCTATCGCTGCCAGTAACAAGATTATTTTGACTGGATCATTCTCAGTGCTGTGGAACTCAACACCGTCGCGAACAACAAGTAGAGACAAACTGTTGTGGTTTACACCATCATCTGGTCTTGCATGCGGCATGGCGATCATAGGGGCGAGTACAAAATAAGGACCTAGCTGATCGGCTGTCGTTTTTATCGCATCCAAATAATGTTTTTCGATAGCTCGCTGTTCTAATAGGCACTGGCCAGCAATGTCGATTGCTTGCTTCCAATCCGCAACGCTATCTAGGATTTTGACGTTTGATGCAGTGATATATTGCGAGAGCAGCATAAGCTTTCCATTTGCACATACATGTACAAGTTGTATAGACATGCATCTATCATATGGTTATTTTTTGAGCCGACTGTGAGGTTGATCGAATTTTTCGCTGTTTATAAAATAAACAATAAATAATTTTAGGAAGATCACGTTCTAGGTCAAGGAATGCACTCGCTGGTAGAAACCTGCAAGAAGCGTGGGCTATCAAGCTTATCTGTACTGACGGAGATCGTGTAAGCGGTCACTGCTCGTCAACCATATCCAAATGTTCTTGGCTTGTAGAAGAAGGTCAATGACCCACTGGTGAACGGTCACGGGCAAGAATATAAGAAAAAATTCACAGACGAAGTCGCGGTGATGATTGACACTCGTCATGCATTGCAATTTAGTGCGCAGCGCAGCTGATGTGCCGATGGGTGCGGCAGCAGACGAGTCGGCCCAGGCTATCCGCATTAATAATGCTGGTAAATGATGTATCGCTGCGGGGATTAATTCCTCAAGAATTGGCCAAAGGTTTTGGTTTCTTCCAATCGAAGCCGTCATCTGCGTTTTTACCGGTAGCTGTCACGCTCGATGAATTGGCTGAACATTGGGACGGGGGCAAACTCAATTTACCTCTACCTTCTACTTATAATGGTCGTGCATTTGGTTGTCCTAATGCAGGCGTTGATATGACCTTTGAATTTCCATAATTGATTACCCATGCGGCAAAAACTCGTCCACTCTGTTCAGGTACGATCATCGGTTCTGGTACGGTATCGAACAAGCAAGGAACGGACTACGGAACCTCTATTGAAGAGGGTGGGGTTGGTTACTCCTGCATTGCCGAAGTACGGATGATTGAAACGATTCGAGATGGTAAACCGAGCACGGAGTTTATGAAATTTGGTGGCACCATCAAATTAGAAATGCGAGATAAACATGGCAATAGCTTGTTTGGCAGCATAGAACAGAAAGTGGTGAAATATTAATGGCAGACATAAAATTGTATGGATACCACTCACCGAATTCAGAAGGTAAATCTCTCCATAGCACGCCAGTTCTCATTCGAAACAGTATCCCTTCTAAAGTCATCCGATGCTCTGGTTTATTATAAACTCGACCAGTACTCGTCATCACTTGAAGTAGCTTTTCCCATCGTTTATCAGTTAGCATTGTCCTTGGCATGGTGAACTCAGTTGTGATTTGTTTTTGGCGAAATGATTATAACCTTCACCATGCCGTTCAAAAAA
>NZ_CAWPQZ010000062.1:0-11942 GCF_963889785.1 Vibrio sp. S12_S33
TGCTCAAGCAATGTGATTGTGGTGCGCCAAGCCAAAAAGTGAAGTTGAAAAAAGCGGGATGGAACGATGATTATCGGGCTAGAGTCTTCTTTGGGTTATAAATCCATCAAAGTATGCTCCCGCCCTGTGCTTGACAGGGACAACAACCGTAGCTAGAGATAATTCAAAGATGAGTTCAAAGTTAGCACTCACACTAAACGTGCAATTCCAAAAAAGAATGAGTGATAACCAAGAAATATCGGAAAGTGAGCTACGCCTACTAACCCTGTATATCCAAAAAATAAAATGAGAAATGGATGACAGGTTTAGTTATTCATATTGGCGTAATCTCCCAGAGAAATGATGGCGTAATATTAACCAGTCAACTGAGCTAGAGTCAAGTAACAGAATCCTATGCGTTACGAAAACTGCCACGCTACTTTGATTATCGGACTATAAAATAAGGTATTTCTTACAAGATTTATCGATAAAGTTTATCTATGCTCAACGCGATCGAACTTTCTCTTATTTTGATATGGTCAACTTTAAATGTCCAAAGGAGTGCAAAATGAACAGTGACCAAAGAATAGGAAGCCACATAGCTTGGTATTATAGCTGTGGCTTCGTGATGACACTGATTTTTGTTATCAGACCTCTAGTATTGCCTCTCGTCTGGCTCTCTCCGATAATCCCTCGATTGACCAAAGGCATAATGACACTGGCGATGGTAACGCTGAGCATTTTATCATACCAAGCATAGCTTGATGTTGAACCCATGGTTACAGAGCTAATGAAGTCGATAAGATGATGTCTTTCATTAAGCAGTAGAAGGGCCATCTAGCTTATTTACTCAAAACCTCCACTGACGGTTTTGTTCGACACAATAGCGCATAACCTAAAGAGGCAACCAGAATCGAATCTACTGAGGGAATACCCGTTAGAGTAAACATGCCATTTACAGTAGCAAAACCCACTAATGAGCCAATAACCCAAGCCACAAATGTCATCGGTTTTACTGCAGCATCTTTTTCTAATAATGATTCATCGTAGCCTTGACGGCGATTAATAAAAAAGTCAGCAATGTAAATGCCAGCAATTGGTGGTGTAGCAATACCAAGGAATAATAAGAATGGGATAAACCAACCCATAATGTCCATGCTACCCAGAATCGTCGCTAGAACACCCAGAGCGACGGTGATCTTCCATTTCGCAATGTTAGTAAACAGTGTCGAGACGGCTAACGTACCTTGGAACATGTTGCCTGCGTTACCAGTGACACACGCAAAGATCAGCAAAATAGCGGCTGGTAGCGTGGTACCAATTAAAGCCATCGCACCAAGCAACGAACCTTCTGACGTTAGCGAACTAGGAACTGCGCCAACAAAAAACAACACAGGATAAGCCAAACCAAACGTTAATGCGCCAGCAATCATGGCGTGTTTGCGATTGTGCACGAAACTGCCAAAATCAGGAGAGGTTGCCACTAACACTATGATCGTACCTACAACCGATGAAACCGCAGTACCAAATGGCAATTGTTGCAACTTCTCAGTTGAAGCAACATCGGCACCTGTTGCCACAAATAGCACCACAAACATAAGTACCACAATTACAGGTACTGCCATTTTAGACACTTTACCCAGCATCTCGAAACCAGCTGCGGTAGAAGCGACAAAAATCACACAACCGATAGCAACTAACACTGGCACAGGAATCGATAAGCCAAAGCCAGACAACAAGTCATGGACACTGTGACCGAACATATTTGCCGTAACGGCAATCCAGCCGAAAAGACTGATCGCCATAATCACGTTGATTGCAATAGCGCCTTGCTTACCAAAAGAGAATTTAACAATACCATAAGTAGGTAAACGAGCTTGCTCGCCAATTGAAATGTTGATTACCGCTAGAACTGTAAGAATCAAACTACCGACAGCAATAATCATCGCCGCATTGCCCAGCTCCAGCTGGCTACCTAAACTTGATGAAGCCAAAAGAACCGGAGTAACCAGAATACCAAGAAGGATCATGGCAATCTGAAAACCTGATGCGGTATTCGGTGCATCATTGCTTTTTCTATTATTAGACATAATTCAAACCCTTTATTTCGATTGTTATTGTTGTTTCCAGCTATCTCGGTGTAGGGTATAGCAATGAAGCTAATGAGATGACTGGAATAAAAATCTAGAACATTAGCTCAATGCTTCGGTGTATTTACGCCATCCGCCAGTATGAGTGATCTCTTTTTGACCTTCGACTAAACAAGGCTCCCCTAGTACACCAAGTATCTCGCTACCATCAGCCAGCTTAACTTTGCCAATTGAAAGGCCTGCTGGCTCATTGCTTAATACCGTGGCAAACGCAGCCATTGGTAATGCCCATATTTCTAGATCAACTGAGTTGTTCTCTTCAATAGTACGAATCATCGCCGGGTGATCGTCATTGATCGACCATAAGCGGTAGTGCTTGTCTGTCACATCCTCTCGTACAAACTCAGCACCCACATTAATTAAGTTGTGGTTCAATTTAAGGCCGCGCATCAATGTGCCATTCACGGCTAGTTGTGTTGTCTCTGTAGACATAAAACATCTCCAATAACTGCCCAGCGAGTGAGCAAAAAAATTAATTGCGAATCCAAGTGCCTGTGTTGCCATCAAGTGCTTGTAACAGTTTGTTTGCTTGAGTTATGAGGCCTGCTCCATTAGGGTTTGCGGCGACAAACTGCAGCAAAGCTTCGACTTTCGGTTTCATAGAACCTTCACCAAATTGGCCATCATCACAAAGTCGCTTCGCCTCTGCTGGTGTGAGGTCATCAAGCCATTGTTGATTTGGCAGGCCAAAGTTGATCGCCACTTTCTCTACGCCTGTTGGAATAATTAGCATGTCAGCCTGAAGCTTCTCTGCGAGTAATGCTGATGCAACGTCTTTATCAATTACCGCTTCCACACCAATCAAATTGCCTTGCGGATCACGCTCTACAGGAATACCACCGCCACCACAGGCAATCACCAGAGTGCCGCTAGCAATTAAGTTTTCGATACTCGGTAATTCGACGATTTCTAGAGGCTTAGGGCTCGCTACGCAGCGGCGCCAGCCACGACCTGAATCTTCCATGATGCTCCAACCCAAACTGTCAGCACATTGCTGTGCAACTTCTTGAGCCATAAATGAGCCAATTGGTTTATTTGGCTTCACAAAAGCTTCATCACTTGCATCAACGCAAGTCTGTGTCACCAGTGACACCACAGGTCGAGCAATCGCTCTTCGATTTAACTCATTGGTTAGTGCTTTTTGGAACATGTAACCAATTGCACCTTGAGTATCACCTACTGCGTAATCCACTGGGACTGGTGCGACCTCGTGCTCTGCCAACTCTGAACGTCGCAAAATAAAGCCAACTTGAGGACCGTTACCATGAGTAATCACTAAATCCCAACCGCGTTCGATGAGATCCACTAGGTAGCCAACGTTGTTTTCTACCGTGCGATATTGATCTCGAATTGAGCAATGGTCGTTATCATCAATTAATGCGTTACCACCAAAGGCGACAACGGCTAGTGGACGCTTACTCATGCGATCACCTCACTACGACGCTGCGCATCAAGTGCACACAACGCATCAACAAAACACTGCATTGGCGCCGTCGTAATGCCAGCACCGATTTGGCCAACACCCGCTTGTTTATGGGCAATACCAGTATTAATGATGGGTAACACGCCATTATCAGCCACCTTACGCGCATCAATGCCCGCCGCTGTTGGCGCAAAGTTTAATGCTGGTAAAGTGAAGGCCGGGTTACCTCCAAGCGTAATAGTCTGCATAGTACGGCTATTGTTAGTGGCATCATTTGGTGTACCACCAACAAACTTGACAATCGCTGGAGAAGAAGCCATTGCAAAACCGCCCACGCCAGCTGTTTCTGTAATCGCACTGTCACCAAGATCGGCTGCTGCGTCATCAACACCATAACCTGGAAAGAACAGACCATTGACAGGGTTGGCTGGCGCCTGGAACCACTGCTTGCCAGTACCAGAGAGCTGAATACCAAAGTTGACACCATTACGCGCCATCACCGTGACCATAGTGCTATTTTCAACCCCTTCGGCTGCTTTAAGCATGCTCTTACACGCAGCCATAGAAAGGTTCAAAAAGAAGTGGTCATTGCCAGTAATAAAGCTGATCACTCGCTTTAGCTGGCCTTGTTCTAACTGAATAGAAAGTAACGCTGGAATCAATTGTTTTAACAATAAGCCCGTAGCGGCCGCATTGCGGTTATGAACTTCATCACCCATATGCAGCGCTTGCGCCATAATTGGTTTCAGCTCCAATCCATTTACTTCACGCACAGCCGCTTTCATAGCTTGTGCCAGCTCAGTCCCCATCCACTCTAGACGTTCAATCACATCACTATTGTTAGCGCCAAAACGCAGAACTTTCCCTAAACCTTCATTGAAGTTAGAAAAGACACGTTGAATACCAAATTCAGTTTGGTTCTCTACCACCCATACCGGCATTGAACGACTAATAATTCCGGCCATTGGGCCAACCGCATCGTAGTGATGGCAAGGTTCAAACTGCACTTCACCGCAATCAATCATCACTTGTGCTTGTTCAACTGTTTCCGCCCACTTTTCATAGACGATCGCACCAAGAATCGCACCTTGTACTGGGCCACACATATTTGCCCAAGCAATCGGTGGCCCTGCATGAAGAATCAATTTTCGGTCAGCAAGTGCAGGGATAGCCTCACCCGCTAACATCACATCAACTAACGTTGGTTGAGCAGCCAAATAGCGACTCATTGCAACTTGGTTCGCTTGCTCGATATCCAACTGGTTGGTCAGATCAGCCAGTGCGATACCACCTTGCTTATCGCCATTAGCTGGCGGCTGCCAATTCATAGCAGTCGCACGGCCACCCGCACGTTCAATATTAGTTGCAAAACTGGCTAAACCCGCATTTAGAACTGACAGTTTTTGACTAAATAAAGCTTTCATTCTGTAGCTCCTTATCGACTTTGATGATTAATGATTAGAGCGGCAAACTCAGCAGCTTGTGCATTGCAGTCTGCAACGATTACACCTTGGTCACTTAGCGCTTGTTTAATTAGATCACGGGACTGAGGATCATTGTCTGTGCCGCATACATGGGCAATAAATACAGGTAATTGAGCTTGTTCCTGTTTTAATTGATCTAATACCGCCAATAGTTCTGCCAAAGGCAGCTCAGATGCGCCATAACCAAGTACCACATCAAAGAGAATGACGGCCGTTTGCGGGTCACGCGCATCTTGTAAAATTCGTTGATTACGTAATGTTGGGTCAATCATTGGATGAGGACGACCTTGAGTGAAGGCATCATCACCTAGATCAACAATGGTATTTCCTTGGCTTTTCCATACATCATCTAGCATGCTGTAGGTCGAAATTGGCGTATTGGAATAACCCGTAATACCTGCTTGATGACAAATAAGCTGAGCTTCAAAACAGAATGTACCGCCAGCAAAAACGCCGCGTACGAATTTCTGAGTCTCCACTAACGCATGTGCATGCTCTAATATTGACTTTGTCATATCAACGGTAACTGTTTGAGGTGGCGTAACAGTTTGTCGATTCAACAACGCTACCGCAACTTCGGCTGAATGCGCTAAGCTAGCTGCCGGGTAAATACCTTCACGCTCAATGCTGTCAGTCGGCGCACCGAGGAAATGCACGACCACTGGCTTTTCTGTTGATTGCGCCTCCTGCAAAATACGCTCTGCGATTTGTTGTGCTGGTGGTTTTGAAATCAACACAATAATCTTGGTTTGCTCATCTTCAATTAAGGCTTCAAGACCTGCCAGCATCGAAATACCACCAATGTTTTGGTGTAAGTCGTGGCCACCAGTTCCTAAAGCTTGTGATATGCCTGCACCTAGTTGGTGTACACGACATGTCGCCTCTTGCAGCCCCGTGCCAGAAGCCGCCACAATACCAATTTCACCTTGACGAACCACATTGGCAAAACCCAACGGAATACCGTTGATTATTGCGGTGCCGCAATCAGGTCCCATCACCATAAGCTGTTTCGCTTGGGCCAATTGTTTAATTTTTAGTTCATCTTCTAGTGAAACGTTATCGCTAAACATCATCACGTTAAGGCCAAGATTCAGCGCTTTCATTGCTTCTGCCGCGGCATACTCACCTGGCACAGAAATCAATGCTAAATTCGCCTCTGGGTGCTGCTCTAAACCCAGTGCAAAACTGGTTAATGGCTGTACATAATCACTCGCTGTACTTGCCTCGCTTTTACGCGACGTTAATTGCTCTTGAGCCAGCGTAATAGCTTGATCGCACGCTTTATCTTCCCCTTTCACTGCAATAACCAAATCATTAGGCTTGGCGCAGATATCAGAGCCAAAGCCCGCATCAGCTATACGTGTCAGGTTCGCCTCGGTCCCCATTGCGACTGAAGCTTCTTCTATCCCATCAAGTTTATTTAGTTGTGCAGACAACTGCATCAAAGACACAGAGTCCTGATACAAGTTTTCAAATGCTTTATATTTTATTGCCATAATAAGAACCATTTTTTTGGCATTATTTACAACCGTCAAATTCAATAGATACAACCTTGCAGACTAATCTATATTTCGTTGTAAATAATGAGCGCCAAATAATATACCTGAAACGATATCAATTCCTGAACTCGAACCAATTTCAAGTACGTTGTTAATTATTTCTCCCACTTCATTACAACAAGTGGAATTAAATATTGAATACACCAACCAAGAAACTGGCTGGGAGAAGTCACCTTCACATGCCTGCTGTAGATAGTGGCGGCTGACATCCGTCGTCTTATGCCATTGCAAACTACATGCATTGGTGATCCTTGCTTGCACTGTGCAATAAGAGCACTGCAAAGAGCCTGAACATTGAGTCACATAGTTCAGTAGTGCCAATAATCCACAAATAAAATCATCACCAGAAGGAGTAAGACCTTGGCCCCTTCCCAAATTATCAACTATGGATTCAGGCTTACTGACTAAATCAAAATCAACATCAATCTCGATATAATTTAAGTAGTCACTATAAGTAGTAACATATAGCTTTGGATTAATTCGATTATTTACATATTGAATAAAATAATTTTCTAAATGATGAATGTTATTTTTTAATTGACTCAACGAATATTCATTTACTTGTGGTGGATACTTCCATTTTATTGCTGAACGACTATCTACGCTCAATCTGGCATCCGTCGAAAAACGTAAAATACCACCACGAAGATACACCTTGTCACCTACTTGGCATTGGTTAAATAGCGGCTCACTAACCAGAGACACCGATAAACCACAAGGTGTATTGGGTAGAGAGAGGTCGAGTAAAGAAACCCACGTTTTAGTCATTGGATCATCACTAATGATATTGATTGCATGACTAAAAACGCTATGAATTCGGCCATCAAATGCCTGTTCTGGAAATCGGCACCCTTTCTCTACCGCAAGTAACATGGCTCGAGATCTAGTTACTTAATCGCGTCGATAATGTCTTTTGAGTGCGAAACCCAACCAAAAATACCACCTTGAGCTTTAATCATCTCAAGTGCGTATTTTTGGAACTCTGGGAAGTAAGAACCGACACAATCTTCAGGCACAATACACTCATAACCGCGGTCATTTGCTTCACGTACCGTGGTAGTTACACACACTTCTGTCGTCACACCACATACGATCAGTGTTTTGATATTACGCGTTTGTAGAATTAGGTGTAGATCCGTTTGATAAAAGGCACCTTTACCTGGTTTATCGATAATTGGTTCACCCGCAATTGGGTACAACTCAGGGATGATGTCATGGCCTTCTTCACCACGAATAAGGATGCGACCTTTTGGCCCCATTTCACCGATAAATGTTTTACCGCCACGCGTCAGTTTTGCCGCTGGGCAGTCAGTTAGATCCGCACGGTGACCTTCACGTGTATGAATCACAGTAAGGCCAGCTTGACGAGCCGCCTCAAGCAAAGCAACACAAGGTTCAATAGCAGTGCGTACTAGTGAGACATCGTTACCAAGCGCTTCGCCAAAACCACCTGGTTCGACAAAGTCGCGCTGCATATCAATCATAACCAGCGCTGTAGTTGTAGGATCAAATTCTAGGGCAAAGGGTTCAGCATTAAATAACTTAATCATAACTATCATACCTTTTTGTTATTAGTGTTTGTTGACGCTCTTTTGCGTTCGTTATGGAGTGTAGATCTATGCTAAGTACAAAAAAAGTGAGAAAATTAAGCCTCATTCATCAAAGAATTTGAATCAAGAAAAGATAAACAGGATCGCTATCACAACAATGACCGATTCGTTACTAACAAAAGAGTAAACAATAAAATTTAGTGACAATATCGCGAACTTTTTGCATTAAAGCATCAAATTTTTGCGCGGTTAAAGTATAGAAAGTGAGATCTGAACGACCTTATAAATGTGATGCAAGCACATAACTAAAAAAGCGAGCCTAAAGCTCGCTTTCCAATCCGACTAACTGTGCCAGTTGAACTTATGTTCATTTTTAATCAAATAGTTTACGCACCACTCTAGAACCGGACTTTGCCTCTGTGCATGCCATGCATAAAACAGTTGTGTTGGTTGCTTGTGCTCAACAATCGCTTTTTTTAGCACTGAGCCTTGATTCAACTGTTCTTTAATTCGATGATGAGGAATGTATCCAATACCAATCCCATGCTCAATCATACGAATAGCGGTCGTCAATTCAGGCGCATAAATCACCTTTTGTCCCGTTAATGACCATGAATCTTGCGGTGAAATATGTTGTGAGGTATCCCGTACTACAATAACTGGATAGCGACGCAGTTCTTCAGTGGTCAAAATATCAATATGGGCTGCCAGTGGGTGACTTCGGCCAACGATAAAATCCCATTCCACCTTGCCAAGAGTGTGGTACACAATCCCTTCCAGCTTTGGAGCAGAATGCGGCGCGCCAATCACTAAATCTGCACGACGTGAATAAAGAGCATCCCAGCAGCCGTTATAAACTTCTGTTTTAACTGCAATTTGGGTCGCAGAAAACTGCTGGTTAAGTTGGCTAACTAACTCGATAACACCATCACGGTTAATAATGTTATTAATCGCAATATCAAAGGAAATATCAACACCGCTACTGACTAGAGTACTGTTTCGAATCAATTCCTCAAACGAGTCTAGCATCCAACTGCTTTGCTCAATGAAATAATGTCCTGCTGGAGTTAACTTAACTTGACGTCCTGAACGATCGAACAAGTCGAATCCAAGCTCTTCCTCTAACTTCTTAACCGTGTAACTCACCGCAGATGGTACGCGGTTTAATCGTTCTGCTGCGACGGCAAAATTAGCTGAACTCGCAATGATATGTATCGTTTTTAGCGACTCTTTTGATAATGGCATGTCAATAATCACAACTAGGAAATCGCAAACATAATACCAAACTCATTGGTCATTAGCTCTATTGTCAGTAGTTAATGTCCGTTGCTAGCGTCAGGTTTTACATAAATTGATTTAGGTTAAAAAAAACATTTCTTAATCCCATTTTTCGACAGGAGAAAGAGCTGTAATCGCAATCCGAGAGGAGCTAAACAGGGTCACTCAGGGCACAAACGACAACTCTCAGAATTAAAACCATCTGATACCTTTGTTGAATGTTACCCAGATAGTACCTGTTCTTGTTGTGGCGATACGAACCTTAAGATAAGTGATAAACCTTTTTATCGTCATCAGGTTCATGAAATTCCCAAACCGACAATGGATATTACCGAGTATCGGCTCTTTTCTGGTAAATGCTCTCAGTGTGACGAAACCACGAGGGCCAGAAAGCCGAGCGATATACCTCAAGGTATCATGGGCCCCAATCTATTGAGTCATATCGCGATCTTGGCTGGTCAGTATCATCTGAGCGTGCGCAAAATACGCTCTTTACTTAAGGAGCAATTCGATACGACTTTTTCAATTGGCGCAATCAAATCGCTGGTTATTGGCAGAAAAAATTGGTTATTCTCGACGAATCCGCTTGGTGCTGATGCGAGTGCTTTGCTGTATAGCATCATCGGACGGCGAAAGCTAACGGACTGATACTCTACGATTACATGGTCAAATGTATGAGGGAACTGGCAAAGCCAGAGCCTGATATCAACTCACTTCTTCCTTGGAACTTCTCACACTAAAACGCCCTGTGGAATCGTGGGGCGCTTACGCCGAGTCAATAGAAATCTACAATCAGATGAGACCGCATACAGCCTTAAAAGACAAAACGCCCGATGAAATGCAGCG
Organism: Vibrio sp. S12_S33; assembly: GCF_963889785.1. Classification (NCBI taxonomy): domain Bacteria; kingdom Pseudomonadati; phylum Pseudomonadota; class Gammaproteobacteria; order Vibrionales; family Vibrionaceae; genus Vibrio; species Vibrio sp. S12_S33. The sequence continues at coordinate 10,270 of NZ_CAWPQZ010000062.1, forward strand.
AGCGTTTTGCTTAAAAGTGTCAACCCATATCAGGGCTAGTCACTGTAACCATATTTTATGGCGATATACAGGGTAAGTGACTTAATCAATCGTAAATACATTCCTATTAAAGAGCTCTGTAATAATATCAGCGCTATCGCCACCGCTTAAACCAAGATCGGCTTGTGTTAAGTTTTTGATCACAATCGTCTGTTCTTGCCCCGTTTCACCAATGGTAATCTCCATATCACCATTATTTTCAACAACAGTTAGTCCTGCCAAGAAATCATCCACCGTCAACGGGTTGGTATCATCTTGCAGCAAATCAGTTAAATCGATTTTATCTTCATCTAAAGCAAAGTCTGTAATGGTATCAACATCACCATCATTAAACTGCGTATCAAACATAAATATGTCATCGCCCTCTCCCCCAGTTAAAATATCATTACCAGAGCCTCCAATTAAAATATCGTTACCCGAGCCACCCAGTAATGTATCATCGTCAGCACCTCCATCTAGGTAGTCATCTTCTGTTCCGCCATCTATTGTATCATTACCCGCTTCTCCATAAATGGTGTCAGCTCCATCCGCCAATTCAATTGGGTCGACATTAAGATAAAGCTCATAGCTAAATCCTCCTGCATTACCTGATGACAACACATCAATAGTAGTAAATGGGATATTAATATCTAATGTAATATAATCGGTATTATCAACTTGCGAAGATTGTAAATGTCCAGATGCATTGATGAAATCATCATTATCACCACTAACGTTAGTGTACACTATGATACCGTCTGCGATAGCTTGAGCTAAATCAATTTCAACACCATCAAGAGCAAACCAAATTTGCTCTTGATATGCCATAAAAGCAACTCTGACACGGACACCATGAACCTGTTCAGAAAGAACATGAGTGTGAGAATCGGTCCAACTACCTGAAGAGTTACCTAGGTAATACCCTTGAACATCTGGTTTTAATTGGAAAGAACTCCCACTAATGCCATTCCCCCCACCATTATCAACTGAAGACATTGTCACAGTTTCACCGGAAGACTTCGTGAAGGTACTACTTGGACCAAGCGATGATTTTTGGTAATCCGGCTGCACAAGGTTAGGGTTTCCCCCATCAATGATATCGTCACCACTACCAGCGAAAATAGTATCATTCCCCTCACTGCCTAATACTTCATCGTTACCACGACCAGCATAGATGAGGTCATCTCCAGCCAAGGCGTTAATCACATCATCACCAGACGTGGCACTAAGAATATCAGCATTTGTTGTTGGATTAATTGCAGGGTCAACACCATCGATGACATTTATCGTCACATCTTCATCGTAGGTCAGCCCTGTAGAGTCTGTTACTCGTATGGTTATGGTTAAGCTTTCAGCAATCTCAAAATCAATCTTACTTGGATCAGCAACTGTCACTGTGCCTGTTGCAGCATCAATTGTGAAAGCGCCATCCGCATCATCAACCAATGAATAAATAAATACATCACCAACATCTTCGTCAGTAACACTCGTCACTCCCCCAACAATACGCCCAGCAACCGTGCTTTCAGAAATTTGCAGGCCTGTCCCCACTATTTGCTGAACAATCCCAGACCCACTTCCATCGGAACTATCTCCAGTCCAACTAACAAGAATTTCCCCGCTGTTTAACTCAGTGATGGATGGTCTTGTATTCG
>NZ_CAWPQZ010000063.1:0-11919 GCF_963889785.1 Vibrio sp. S12_S33
TATCACGTTCAATGTCGTGCATTTGTTCGAGTTGCAGTTTCTGTTGAGGAGTCAGTGTAATTTTCATGGTTCGTAGCATGATCTTGATTCTACTGAAAATCAAGTATCTTCAATGATCACGGGTATAAGCGGACAAAATAGAAGAATAAATTTCTTTCGCATTTTCCGACTTGGGATTAAGCGTAAAATAAACATCAGAAATAGGCTTGCAATTAGCTTTTTTTTCATCATGCTCACTGCCAATATAAATCACCCCATCCGCATTAGTATAGATATCAGTTATTTTTCCGATGCAACCCCATTTTTCACACTCTGCTTGGGAAGACATAGAGATAGAGAAAAATATAAAAAATAAATAATTTTCTTATAAACATATGTTAACCCTTAATTCACCACTGTCAGCCATACAAAAGTAGGATAGTTATTTTGATATTTGAAACATTGCTCACTAATTTGCAACACAACTGACTTTCCAGAGAAATATGCGGCATTTAGCAAACTAAAACTGCTCTTACCATTAGGATCCTTTTCTATATCCCACCGAACTGAATTAGTCTTACATGAACTAGGACCAACAGGATCACCATCAATTTGAACAAAACAGATATTATCTATATTGTGGCATCCTAACGAAGTAATTTTCCTCGCTCCACTAGAAATAGAAGCCGCATGAATTGAAAATGATATAAAAAATGAGGTCACTAAACAAAGATGTATGATTATTTTTGACATATTTATCCCTTATCGATTTTAATTTTTTAACGAACCAATGAACGACTTCTATTTTATCTTAATAGAATTCACATCTTCACCATCAGCCCAACGTTTACAACTGTTCATTCCAACAATATCTACTGGCTTAGCAGAAGCATATGCAGTAAGTAAGAGTGAATATTGCTGTTTGCCTACATTGGAGTTTTCATCACGGATCATCCAATAACTATTTTTTGCACATTGTGGCTTACCTGAAGCTGGCGAGCCCTCAATACCAAAATAGATCAAACCATCTGAAGCTCTAACAATAAGCCAAGCGACTTTACCCGTTTGTGTTCCGGAGAAAGCATAGAATGGCAATAGAAGAGTAAAAATTAATAATATTTTTTAAACATTAGCAAACTCCGTGTTATTGACTATTAATGGTGAGGATCATATTGCACAACTTGACAATACCCTGACTTAGTACCACTGGTGTAGATGGTCGCGTTAGTTTTACCTTGTGTCCACATCGCCAAAGCAACCGAGATCATGGTTTTATTTTCCTCAGGTATTAGCATCCACCCCCAATTATGAGGATTAGGGCACGTTGTTGGCACTTGGTAGCCTTCGATACGAATCAGCAATCCTTGCTGAACACTGGTAATATCAACGAGCTTACCGGAGATATAAGTATCAGCAGCAAATGATGCTTTCGACACAAACAATAAAAACATTAATAACGTATGATTGATGATTTTTTTCATATTATTTTCTTGAAATAAATTAATTTAAGACAAAGAGTGTACGTTTTGATCAATGTTTTGGCTAAATCACCCGTATCAGGCGAGATCACCTGAACTACTATTTGGTAATTAAGCTTACAATACCTACCTATTTTTAATTCACGTTTATAGGCTACAAAACAAATCTAGATTTACCATTAATCACTCAACCTACGCGATGTACTCTCAATCTCTCTCCAACACAGGAGTCTGAATTGCTCTCTTTATCATAACCAATATTAACTCTCTCTTTGGTTGCATACGCAGTTAATAGTCGAGAGATTACTAATTCTCGTGATTCTGATGAAATATCAGGATCAACAGCCATGTAATCTAGGGTTTTACACTTAGGATGATTTTTAGGCATACCTTCGATACGAATTAATATCAATGTACTACCAGGATAGATTAAAACACCTGTTATTAAACCGCTGAAATTAGCCGTGTATCGTGCCTCTGAAGTAAAGGTTACAATACAAAGGAAAACCATAGTTAGTATTTTTTTCATATAAGAGCCTGTTTATTTAACAACTTAATTATATTTAACAACTTGAAAATAAAAACATAGAATACCCCTTAGATATAGAAACACTCTATGAGGATAGTCTTATTAAATTCGACTATTTTTAATTAAAAAATTTATAAATTCCCTACTTAAATCTGCAGCGATATTGGCTGCAACTCCTAGTAGTTTGGATACAGAGGCAACCTTTAATATCAGGTCACCTCTTATATTCAATATAATACCATCAATTCATATACAGATAGCTGGGGATATAATCCGACTCTACATCCAGTATGTAACCGTATTTTTTATACGCATATTTGGCTGCCGTGAGGAGGTGTAATGAAATATAACCATCCGGATCTGTTTTAAAATCCTTACCGCGTGTCCACCACTCTTTATGCATTTTTAAAGCGCGATGCATGGATAGGTTATACGCTACTTGGTCTTGCTGATGTATAGCTTGCATCACATCAAAAAAACCTAGAGTCACTCTAATTCCATGTGAGCTCACTCTGCGCTCTTGCAGAGTTTGGTTCTCCCGCTGGATATGGGCAACAAAACCATCCATTAAGCCGGTAATATCACTGCTCGCTTGCAAACCAAGCATATGCAGCACTATCTCAAGATGATAACGAGCATTCAGGCCGCTAAACTCGATTTGTTCCTTATATAAAAGCCCCATCAGTAGATTTAAATCTTCATTGCGTCCCGTCACAATAGTAAGGTAGATCATGTCAAGCCATGCGAAAGATCTAAGCTTATCGTTCCTACCTTGAGCTGGAATTGCAAAATCTACCCCTTGGTATTGAAAGGGGATGAACTCCCCTTTCGGTTGATTCATCTGGCGTAACCATAATATGGCGTACTGTTGAGCAGAGAAAAAATGCTCTACTACCTCATCATGTGCGACTGATGGTAGATAGTGACCAATCGCAAATAGCGTGCAAAGGTCTCGATACCCAGTTTCAAATCCAAAACAGTTTTTTTCCGCAATACTCAATGAAAACTGGTTGGTTTTAATAAAACTCTCTAAGATCGCATCATAAACGCGCTGCTTACCTTCTAAATTTTTAATATGAGTCTTCACTATTTTTTTCATACTAATGCATTATCTCAAATTTAAGGTTATTGGCTTTTTTAATCATGCCATTTTCATTAAATATCAGCTCTGAGCCTCGATACTCAATGGAGCTTGATAGGCCTGATTGCTTATACTGTTTAAATAAGTCAAGCGTTTTGCCCAGTTCATCGGTTTGCTTTTTATACAGCAGATCAGACTGATATTTTGAACTCTCTTTTGCAGTCTTGAAGGATTTTTGCATATTTTCCCAGATCGCTTTGTAATACTGCGCGCTGGTTTGCTGGGCATCAATAATATCATCGTTCTTATCACGTCCAACTTGCCGATGGTTGTAATGAACTTGATTTTTACCCGCTTTCGCTTCACCCGTGATCAGTTTCGTCACGCCATTTTTGTCAGTAGCTAGCCAAATCCCATCAAACTGCCCTTGCTGACCACGTCCAGGCACTTCAAAAGGTAACTTCTTAACGCTCGTAAACTCAATATGCAAATTATGCTCTAGTTTTGCGCTACCCAAGACGTCCCCGTATTTCCTGATATCCGCCTTAAGATTTAATAAGGCATCACGGTTTAGATCGGGATTCGAACTGAGAACTCGCACTTCAGCTTCCGCTTTTTGTCTCAACGTAATCACTTGCTCGACAGTTTTCTTTGTGACATCAGGCGGTAGCGTAACTTCTTTTTGCATAAATCTCGCGATATCTTGCTCTGCCGAGATTGGAAGTGGCACCTCATTATTTTGAGAGCGATAACTTGGTTCATTGGGAACATTCTTAGGCCGTGTGTCAATCCTTTTCCATGAACCTTTCTGCCCGATAGTGAAGCCTTTATTTTGCTGCTCGATAAAACGCTCTGCCGTAATGGTGGTATTGGGATACATTTCCTTATGCCTATAATAATCGGACATATCGACATCATTATCAGGAATAAGCTTGTTATTCTTTAGAGCATCATACCTACCGTTATCGTATTTCTTAGACCAAGTGTCGTGATCATCTTTTCCGCCATTGGCTTTATAGGTCTCGAAATGTTTATCTTTAAATTTAATGTTTTTAGCAACTTGATCATACACTTCCGCTGCATCAATATTTCCTTTCCCACGTAACTGAGATGAAATAAAAGCAGCAACTTCATCAAAAGGGACATCTTGTAGTAGCTTCTTCGATACTTTTTGGGCCACACCACCGATAAGGATAGTTGCTCCCGTTTCAATACTGTAGCTAATCGCAAGATCTATCATCTCTTCTTTGGCTTGTGCTTTCTCTTCTATGGTGCCATACAGATAAATTCGGTAAAGCTCACTACCCTTATGGAAAGCATCAACTGACGACATCACAAATTGAGTGGCGGTATATGCAGCAATCGCAGCCGTAAACAGAGCAATAGACTCTGGTGTCGCAAGAACAACCAAAAGGAAAAGAGCATTATTTTCTGCTGCATTTCCCGCAGTATCGATAGCAATATCCACATTACCACGCATGGCAAAAACAGTCAGCCCTGCGACTAAACGGGCAATATCAACGCCCCGCGCATGTAACTTACTGGCTTCAGCTTGTAATGTCGGAATCTCAGCTTGTAACTGCTCTGGAGTGAAAGGCGTACCATCAGCATTAACATAACGATCTAATAATTTATGAATAAATGCATCTGTATCCTGTTTTACAAGGCCGATCTCTTCTCGATATTTAGACCCGACATATTCTCCGATCACGCCACCGCCAGCACCTGAAGCGCAGCCTATTCGGTTAGCATCGGTATTTCCACCATGGGTGGCTGAAGTTAGCATACCTAAGCCACATCCCAAGGCGGCATGCAGAATATATTGTTGTGCAGTAACAATATTACCTAGGCGGGCAGCTTCACCTATTTGCTCAGCTAACTCTTTACCCAGTAAGTTAATCGAAGATATCGCTAAACTTTGCACTAAAGAGCTGCCAAATTCATCCCAATCATAACCACTGGCGATAGCATTAATCCCAGTACGCGCCGTGGCTTGAAAAACCTGCATGATAGCCTGAGTAGCCAACTGACTACCTGTCGCATTTTGCACCACATCGGTAAGTGTTAACGTTGTTCCACCTTCACCAGAGAACATAGGGACATCTAAACCACTTAGAACTCCAGCAGTAACCATACTGGTCGCTAGTGAAACCAAAGACTCTTTTGAACTTAACTGGGTTAATGTTTCTTGTACATCAAAACCATTAGCCAATAAGCTTCCAGAAGCTTGAACCACAATACTGCTAAAACCTGCATTCATAGCGGCGGCTAATACGGCGTTACTTACAGTAATCACAGCGCCTGAACCTGTTCCGGCGATAGCCAAACCCGCTCCAGGTCCCATAACAACAGAAATAGCAATTGCCAAAATTGCCATCGCAGCGGGCGATAAGCCTGACTGATCGTAATCCCATTGTTCCAAAACCAGCTCAATTGATTGCCAATCAACCTCACTGTAATCTGGGTTATTACGAATTTCCTGCATCCAAGCTAATCCAGGCGTTTGTGCTAATTCAGCCAGAGTTTGATCTAAGTTTTCTGAGCCTGCTGCAACTTGAATTTTAACCCCGGTTGCCGCGTCAAGAACAAGCCCACCGTTATTGATAAACTCTGAATAATAAGCCACCTCTCTTTGATAACCGTTACCGGTATGGCGGAAAGACAAAGAGCCTTCATAGGAGTTTTCATAGCTGTAACTTTCCAGAAGTTTCGCCAATTCAAAATCAATCGCGCCTTTTTCGGCAATGATTTTGGAAATACCTTTATTATCGATGGTCACTGCCTCTAGCAAGATATCGCCTTGCTTGGTCGACAGCAGCATACTCTGGCCTGCCTTTAGCAGAGTACGAACAATCTCTGCCTCTGTTTTACTCTCAGCTTTGCTCTCTTTGGTGCCAAAGACCCCACCACTTGATGCTTGAAAACGCTTTTCAAAAGAGCGTAAATCGGCGGCACTCTTTAAAGTAATGCCATATCCCGCCAACAACTCAATCAACCCCTGGCTTTCTAATTGAGCACCTTCGATATGAATTTGACCACCGGCAATCAGTTTTAGGGTATCAATTGCAGAAAGGTTAGTTTGTAGATTAACTAAAGAAGATTCATTATCTTGCCAACGCGCACCAGATTCATGACGCTCGTTTTTCGCCTGTTGAGGCACCAATATGATATTTCCGCCAGCATTAATGGTTAAATCACCTTGAGCCGAAAATTTACCGCCATGACTTATCACATCGGACGCCGTAGCTATAGTTAAGTTACCTAACGACGAGATAGTGCCAATTTGTGAAAATTTTTCTGAATAACCATGACCATAATCAAGCCGTGTCACTAGAGTTTTATTGGTGAGTTTATTGGCTAATAGCGTGACATCATCACCCGTTATCGTACCTGAATTATTTTGTAACTCTCGCCCAGTACGAATAGTGAGCTTACTACCTTTGATATTACCTTTTGTATTGATGAAATCCTTTTCAACATCAATCATAGCTCGGTGAGCAAAATTAACCTTTACACCATCAACAATAAAAGTTTGTGTTTTGATATCCGCTGAATTGGCATGATAAGTAGATTCAATAATTTTTTGTTGCTTAATAGTTGCATCTGTTAAATAGACAAATGGCACAAGATAAGGTTTTTGTTGACTACCTAATGTTCTAATTTCAGGCCAAATAACATCTTTATTGATTCTTTTGATTTGCTCAGCATTAAGAACCTGACCAAGTTGATAATTATTTTCCAATGCTAGAGCCACTGCATTTTCATACAGTTGCTTAGTTTGAGCATTATAACTTGAAAATTCCGGAGAGCTTATCCAGTTCTTATTTAGAATTTGCGTTATCTGATGACGAATAACCCCCCTTTCAACATAAGAAGTTCCGAAACGAGGAGGTAGTGAATCAAAAATTTCATTATTAGATTTTTTCGCATAGCCTGGAATAAGTTGAGACTTTTTCTCAGAAAGTCGATTATAAAAATAGTTAAATCCATCAAAAATGCCTATTTCATCGGTTTCAAATCTGCTTATATATAAATATTCAGCAATAGACTTCTGTAGTTCATATCGCGGAGATACAGTTAAAAAATCATTAATAGATTCGAGTGTTACTCTTTGAGTCACTGAGGCATACACAGGAAAGCTAATATGGGTAAGCATGCTTGCTAATAATAAACTAGATGTGACCTTTTTCCATAAAAGAGATTGGCTCATATTTCCTCCTATTACTCTTTAAAGTTTGGGTTAGAGATAAAGAATGTGATGCCAGAGCTTATTATTGGTATATATTTACTTGGCTTAGGCGGAGGAGAGACAGGTCGAGGTGTATACGCTGATGCATGCGGACCAAAAGTGATACTCTGCATAATGTTATAATCAGAGCCAAAACCTTGATGGATATGTCCATCAACATAAAAAACAAATGGGTATTGTGCACTAACGTCATCTTTCATTAATTCAGTTTTAGACGTCGTCCAACGGTCGGTTTTTCGCTTAATGCATTTACGGAAAATTCGTCGAGTACAATAGGTATTGGCATGATATGTGGTGGTGGTTTTCTCCCAACGCTCTTTTAGGCTTAACCCCTCCATCCATACTTTTGAGACTTGGCCAAAAACATCTTTTCGTACTTCAATTGAACTGTGTTTATTATTCAACTCGCGTGATTGAACAATCAAGCTATCACCAACGTTGATTCTTGAGGGTGGTGATAGTGCTTTAAGATATTGTTTTTCTATTTTGACAGTAGGATAATCCGACTCTTTCACTCCCCATGAATAGCATGAATGAAGAATACTCATCACTACATCATGTGGCATAGATCCATATCCTTGAGGTGGATTTTTATTCAAAAAAGCATTCATAGTGGGAGTAAGTCGTAATATATTGTTGCAATGTTCTGGTACCGTCGGCCGTTTTTTCTCTTCTTTTATGTATGTGTCCGCCCAAAGATAATATCGTTCGTTATCAATGATTGGCGCATTAATCATCACATTACCCGTCCAAGACTCAAGAATTGATGACACATTCCATAAGCGATGAGACAAATTAATATCGAGAATGTTTTCTGATGAAACAATTACTTGGCTACTGTTAGCATCAGAAAGCGTTAACGCTGGTTGATGGATATTGGCTCGGTTCACCTCATAGGGATTGATATTGATAAACCGCTCAGCTTCTAACTTAATATTTTGCCCTAAGATAAATGCGGCGAAAGAACCGACCGATTGTTTATCCATATTGGAAGGGATTTCTGGCACAGCTAATTTGCCACCAACTTTTATTTCAGGGGCTGTATGTCGACTAGCTGCTCTTGCAGCAACTTTTAATTTAGGAATCAAGCGCCAAGGATACTGAGAACCATTGGTTATCGTTTTATTTGATTTAAGATGGATATTTTCACCAAGGATAATACCACCAAACTGGTTTACTAACTCATGGTTGCCATTGATATATATCTCACGAGTGGATTCGATATCACCTTCATTGATAAAGCGATCTGAAGAGAACCTGACTTTACTCGCAACTATAGCTCCTTTATTTTCTATTAGCTTAGTGCTAACCACATTTATCTCATTCGCTCTTATATTGTCATATAAGAACTTTTGTTGCTTATCTTGTGGTGAATAAAAATAAACGCTACCCGTTGATTCTAGATCAAAGCGATTATTGACAATAACTTGATCTCTTAATCGAATATCACCATTTGATTTCACTTTTATCGATTCAAGGGGTACAACACTTTGGTCTCTATAGCGACCTACATAGGTCCAAGCACCATTCACTAAAATTTGCCCATTGAGCGCTATAGCGGCTTGTGAATAGGTTGATTCAAGGTGCAAATTACCTACCGCAACTTTCGCTTTTGCTGTTAATTCGATAGAGTTACCATGCATTTCAGAAAATGAGGCATCAGACCTACGATCATCATATCGAAATAGATTATTCCCCACGATAATCTGCACATCACCATTTGACACTTCTAGAGTTCCAGCACTATCAATTTCTTGAATCTCTTTATTGGCTCGTCGAACCACTCGACCTTTCATGTTAGTGGTTAAATGAGCATCAAGACGAAAGCTGCCAGCTGCAATGTCTAATATGCTACTTTCATTGGCTAACAAACCAGAACCCGAAATATCGACCTTACCTTTAGGAGATGTCTGTATGCTTTCTAACCGATCATCGTAAAAGGTCGCTATACCTGTCGCCAATGTAACTCGTTCAGCATTAGCAATAGAACAGCCATTACAAATAATACCTTGCGGTGATAACAGCACTAAATCTGCCGCACGCCCTTCAATTCGGATCTGCTTAATATTCGCGATCTGCTTATCATCAAGGATCAATACAATTGTCTTAGCGGGCGCGGCTGAAAGTTTAGGGTTAACTAAATAATTATTTGCTAATACTATGGTTTTCCCTCGGCTATTAAGTTCCTTAAAATTATTTATCGAGAATCCATAATCATTTGCCTTAGCAATTTTGATTAAATATTGATTAGCACTTTCGATTACAGAAGGGGTATTAGCATTGGATGTGGAAGATTCAGTTTTGACGTTGGCAAAAGTAGAAGCAACAGGCATGAGTAAGGCAATTAATATACTAATGTCAATCGCTTTAAGCCTAATCACTGAGCAGGTCTTAGTAATAAAGTTCATTATTATTCGCTGTAAGATTAGTTTATACGGATTTTTTGATAGCTACCGCCCTTCGTATTAAAACGAATTGAACGATATATTTAATATAGGATGCGAAAATACACCACAAATACATAACATCAATGAATACAAGATCCCGTCGTGATATGGATCACATTATAATTTCAAGTTCCACACTTAAATTAACCAACACTTAATTAGATATTATTAATAAATAAAAAACCAAGTAATCCGCTTACTTGGTTCTTCATGCTTATTTACTAAAAATATCATTTATTTAAGCAGGGCTTTCTTGTAAATGCTCACTACTTGGTTGTTTGTTATGAGGCTGCCAAGGGGAATTTACCGAATAAGGCTGACGCACCGCTAATTCTGTTTCGGATAACACGCCATAACGAAGTACGGTGTGGTTATTCACCAGTAATATATCGCCAAGTTGTAAATCAAAAACATGCTGTACTTGTGAACGTTCAAGAATAGGAGTTAAAACATTAGCTACTTGATTGATATTGTCAATTTCAGTCGACGACGATATATGCTTCGCCAATGATGGGCTACAGCGTAAATTCATTCCCCAATCCCCCGACATAATCACAGGATAAGCAGCCGTATCATCGTACTGCACAATGGTATTTTTCAGCCAACCACTTACTTGACCATTAAGACACAATGCAGCCAGCGAGGCATCGAGTAAGTTAACCTTCAGCGGAGAAGATGAACAGTAAATCGCCCATTCATCAGGAGTCATGTCAGCATAAGAATAGCGACGCGCTACGCTCGTTGACGGTGTTTTGAGCCCGTACCAACTGGGCTCTGCTAATGTACTACTCCGAACATATTCTTCCGGAAGCAGAGCATGATTTCCGGCAAACCACGAAGACCAAAATGAAGCTTGAGGCAACGGGTTAAAGCCTTTTAAACAGACAGCAGAGAACGCTTTTACTAATTGGCTCACTTGAGCCTGCGGTAGCGCGATCAGTGAGCATCCATGGTGTGACTCTAACGTCAGGCCAAACTGCTCTGTTTGTAGAGTGGCTTTCACCTCACGCATCAACTGTGCCTCGTTAGCGTCTTCGATATTGAAACGCAGTAAACACCACAGCGTTCCTTGATGCATTACGGGAATAATCACGCCTTCACGTTGTTTGTGATTGGCCTGCGTATCAATAATAAATTCTCCGTGGCAAGCATCAAATAAGACACAAGTATGCCAAGGTGTCTTAAACGATCGCTCATCAAAAAGAAACAGCGAATATTTTTTGCCTTGCATTGGGTGTTCATGAATGCTGAGACGAATAGCGTGGCTCAAATGAGTATTGAGGAAATTATCGAGTGCACGTCCTTGCACCATCATTCCTTTAGCCATAAGGGCTAGGCGCTCACGTCGCTTCTTATAACTCAGTGGAGCAAGCGCATATTTCTGATCCTGATGCATGAATTTTTTCAAGCCCAGATAGGTATGGTGTATTGCATTATCATGCTGTTTAAGACGTGCAAAATCACGCTCATATTCCGCATCACCAAAGCGCTGCTTTAATCCATTGAAATATTGATATTCATTTAAGTCATCAAACGCAGAGAAGTGCTCAAAGTTGATAATTTTGAGACAATCACTGGCGTTCATATTTTCCACCATATTCCGTAATTCATCAGAATAAGTGTAGTGATGTTCTAAATCGACATTAATATAATCAGAAAATGTATGATAATCAGAAAAAATGTAAAACATCACACCTGGAGGATACACAGATTGAATATCACGAATGGCATTAACAAATTTTTGTAAAACTCGATATTCACCCAAATCAGGCTTATAACCTAATACCTTATCTAGGTTATTCGTTTTACATGGAAAAGCAGGCAGTAATAATGTAATGACTTTGTTTTCAATGACACACTGAGCTATCTGTTTTTTTAACTTCTGATACCCACTAAAAGTGGCGTCTGTTTGTGCTAATAATTGGTCTAATAAAATAAAAGCAATATTATCCACACATTGCTGCTGTTGATGATCAAGCATAGTGTTTCCTTATTAAAGGCGAAGACCATTGACGGAATGATGCAGAACCCTCAGGGCGGGAGCATACTTTGATGGATTTATAACCCAAAGAAGACTCTAGCCCGATAATCATCGTTCCATCCCGCTTTTTTCAACTTCACTTTTTGGCTTGGCGCACCACAATCACATTGCTTGA
>NZ_CAWPQZ010000064.1:0-11789 GCF_963889785.1 Vibrio sp. S12_S33
GCCAGGCTTTGAATATTGTCTAACCAGACACGCAGCGGAGCGGTAGTTCAGTTGGTTAGAATACCGGCCTGTCACGCCGGGGGTCGCGGGTTCGAGTCCCGTCCGCTCCGCCACTTTATTAGAAACCTCAGCAGCAATGCTGGGGTTTTTTGTGTTTAAGGCATTAAAATACTCGTCACTTATTTTCCTTCCACTAGCCTCTCTTCTCTTCTCTTCTCTTCTCTTCTCTTCTCTTCTCTTCTCTTCCCATGCATTTATTACTATAGCGTAAGCGCACCATACACCCCGCATTCTAATCAACCTCAGCACGCCATACGTTTAAACCTCCAACCACAAGGAGATTTGAAATGGCAAAACGACGTACCGACCAAGAATGGCAAACCCTGTTCGAAAAATACCAATCCAGTCATTTATCCCTGCGTGTCTTCTGTGAGCGTAACGGGCTAAATCTATCTACCTTTTATACCAATCACATTAATTAACCTGAACTCGGGATAAAAATAGGCAGGAACTAAAAGCTGGTTCTGCGATCAGATCTTTCGACTAAAAAGGAAATCATCGCAAAGGAACCAGCTATGAAAAAGTTAACTGACCTATTCTGCCATGTCGACGACTTTTGTAAGGCTTTTCTACCTCAGTGGCAAAAACTTCAGCTTGAAAGTGGCGAACGAAAGCGCAACTGCAAAGGTCGTATGTCCGAAAGTGAAATAATGACCATCGTTATTGCTTTCCATATGTCGCACCAGCGTGACTTTAAGAATTACTATCTTGGTATTATTCACCGATACTACAAAAATGAGTTCCCGACGTTGCTTAGCTATCCTCGCTTTCTGGAAGTGATGCCGTCAGTTCTTATCCCGCTAAGTTCTTTTTTTGCTCACGTGAAAGGTGAGCCTACTGGTATTGAATTTATTGATTCTACAAGTATTAAAGTCTGCCATAACTTACGCATACCAGACACAAGGTATTCAAAGGAACAGCGGCAAGAGGTAAAGGTACGATGGGGTGGTTTTACGGCTTTAAGCTTCACATTATCACTAATTACCTTGGTGATATTGTGGCAGCTAAACTTACCCCGCTAATACGGATGACAGAAACCCCGTTCGTGAGCTGTCAAAAGGGCTATTAGATAAGCTTTATGCAGATAAAGGCTATATCAGTAAAGCGCTAACAGCAGACTTGAAAAAGGATGGTATTAGCCTAATAGCGACTCACCGAAAGAACATGAAACCGAAGGTATTAGCGGCTTGGGACAGAGCAATGTTATCTAAGCGGTTCATCATTGAAACCATCAACGACCAACTAAAGAATATTTCTCAGATAGAGCATTCTAGACACAGGAGTCTGCATGGATTCATGCTGAACTTACTTGGTGGGTTAATTGCGTACTGCCTAAAACCAGAAAAGCCATCGTTGAACATAACAATCACTGAAAAATCAGGATTGATGGCGATGGCTTAAACCGATCTCAGGTTATTTACAAACATTCCCACAAGGAAAAGAGGTATCAATAGCAGAACCGGAGTAGGCACGCCGAGCTTTTTAGTTAACTCAATGAAGCAAATTTATGCTTGGGTGCTGAGGGCGTGTTTTAAGCGCTGGCAGGCTTCAACTAATGTAGTTTTTGGGCAGCCCAGATTGAGGCGAATAAAGCCTTTTCCAGCATCGCCAAAGGCAATCCCCATACACGGAACGATACCAGCATCGACAAGTTGAGTTTCCAGCTGGGTATCAACCAACCCTAACTGACGGCAGTCTACCCATGCCAGGTAGCCAGCCTCCGGTTGGGTAAAGCTTAATTGCGGCAGCTCTGTGCTTATAAAGTCGCTGAGATAGTTGATGTTGCTTTGCAGGTAATCTTTCAGCTCATTCAGCCAGTAAGCAGATGTCTGATAGGCGGCGGTAGCAGCACACATCGCCAGACTGTTGTAAACATCCATGCCATGTGCATCGAGACGACAGACAAACTGCGATCGTAACTCCGCATTCGGGATCATGAAATTGGAAATACGCATCGATGACAGACCAAATGTCTTACTGGCAGCGGTCGCAACAACTAGCATGTTTTGTAACTCTGCCGGTAGCGATAAAGCAGAACAGTAATGATGTCCCGGCATGGTTAAATCCCCCCAGATTTCATCGCTCAACAGCCAGACATTGTGCTTTTGACATAGCGTAGCGACTGCCGTGATCTCCTCCAAACTCCATACTTTACCTACCGGATTGTGTGGATTACACAGGATCATCACCTTTGTACCAGCAACAAGGCAAGATTCAAGATGATCAAAGTCCATGCTGTATACACCATGCTCTTCAATCAGCGGGTTTTCAATGATCGTGCGATCATTGAACTCACTTATTTTACGGAAAGAGCCGTAGCCGGGTGTTTGCATTACAATGCCATCGCCCGGTTGAGTCAGCATCTGGATCAGTATGGATAAACCAGGTAGTACACCGTGAATTGTGGTGATCCACGCTTGTGGCAAATGAATATTATGCTGACTCTGATACCAGTTAATGATTGCCTGATAGTAATCATTATCACGCTCAGCGTAGCCAAAGATCCCGTGTTGAATGCGCGTATTAAGAGCCGATAGCACAGCAGGCGGAGCTTGAAAATCGTAGTCCGAAACCCACATTGGAAGCAGTCCGTCGGCCTGCAGTCCGAGCTTTTGCGCCATGAAATCCCACTTTAATGAACCACTGTTATGGCGATCGTTGATCTGATCAAAATTGGTAATCATTGTTTTACCTTATTGTGTATCACCAGCAAGTATTTCTGCTGATTCCATAATAGTCTTGATCTCGTTCTGAGTAATCAAAAATAAGATGTTCAAGACGTTGTTGTAGTGCCTCCATGATAAAACTAGGAGACTCAAAATCAGAATCTGAAACCAACTAGTACTTAAACACAATGAAGATGATTGATTGAAACGGCCAAAATCCGTCATCCCTAGCTGACCCGAGACTGACATCTAGATATATAATTAGCTTGAGATAATCAATTTATTTTCCCACAAAAGATAGTAAACTAGGGATCCATTCTGTACGGTATTATCCCTCTATGAAGAACCTGATTGGTATGTAATCCCTTCAAATTCCATCGAAAATGGATCCTTGATAGCCGCCAGATAAGTCTTGATCAAGTTTAAAAGTCAACTGTCTGGCGGTTTATGGGATGACGACTGTTTGTATTTATCGATTTATTATAAATCTGCTCAATCAATCATAATTAATGAGTCAAGGTACTAGGTATAAATTTATAAACTTCTACACCTAGCCATTTGTCCATTAAATCTCATTTAATACAATTTGTATCCTGTCTTGGTATGATTTTATCAAATTGAGATATCATTATTTACTTACCACACCCTCAATAATTCACTGTTTATTCTCTTGATGAGTTTGAGATGAATTTAGATATTTAATGCCTTTATCTGTTACAGCCCATATCATAGCGAAAATGATTCCAGTGTAACATTGAACAGCCCAAGGTAAGTACGATAGTGTTGGTACACCTAAAGTAGTTGCCATAAAAATACCAGCACTAGTCCAAGGGATTAGCGGTTCAATTACGGTTCCTGCATCCTCTGTAGAGCGAGATAAGTTAACTGGGTCAAGATTCATTTTATGATACAGTTCACGGAATAATTCAGAAGGAATTAATAAGGCTAACTTACCATCACAGGTGGTAGCGACAACGATAATAGTGGTTGCTAAGGTTGCACCTATCAGACTAGTAACAGAGCGAATACCTTTCGCCATACTATTAACTATAATATTAAGCCCACCGATTACAGACATCGCTCCAGCAAATGAAAAAGCACAGAATACTAGCAGGATAACTCCCATCATGGAACTCAGTCCACCACGATTAACCAACTTAGCAACATCAGGGATAACTGCAGATCCAGATAAATTTAGATCAGAAAACATCTCAACGCTAAAGCCATTTAAAAAGGCCGTACTTGCAGTGGTCAAATCAAAGCCTTGGAACACAACAGCGTTAAAGATTGCAATCATACAAGCTGCTAGCATCAAAGGTACAGTAGGTAGTTTTTTTATCGCTCCACCTAATACCAGCACAGGTGGTAACAATAATAAAATATTTAAATTAAATAGCTCATCTAGATTGGTGAGAATTGCTGTTATTTTTTCTGGCGTTGCTACATCTGCAGCCAACGAGCTAAACCCCATTGCAGTAAATACAATAACAGAAACAATAAAGGCAGGAATAGTAGTCCACAATAAGTGCTTAATATGAGAATAAAGATCAGTACCAGCGACAACAGGCGCAAAGTTAGTGGTATCAGATAATGGCGAAATTTTATCACCAAAATAGGCACCAGAAACAACCGCTCCTGCTACTGGAGCTAGATTGGCATCCATTCCCATAGCAACACTCATCAAAGCAACACCAACCGTTCCTGCAGATCCCCAAGAAGTACCTGTACATACACTGACAATACAGCATACTAAGAATGTGGTAACTAGCAGGTATTCAGGTGAGATTATTTTTAGACCGTAATAGACCAAGAAAGGAATGGTTCCACCGACCATCCAACTCCCTATTAAACCACCGACTATAATTAAGATAAACAAAGCTGGCATAGTGGTTTTTATTTTTTCAACAATAGATTTTTGAATATTTTCCCAAGAATGTCCTAGATATAATGCAATGCCTGATGTAATTATTGCTGAAACTAGCATTAATACTTCAATTGATATGCCTAAAAAAGTAAATCCCACAATGAGTAAAAATAGCATGGCTGCCATTGGTATGACTGCTAACATGAAATTTGGCTTTCTAATATTCATATGACCTCGTTAATTTATCTAATGTTAAATATTGATGTTGCAATGAATAATTTCATGACAAAAAAGCAAGAAATAAAATTTGAGCTATAATTTCCAACTTTATCCATCATAAGATTAAAGCCCAGAATAATTCCAGGCTTTAACAGTATTATTTGAAAATATAGCTATTCACCACATTTTCCAGGTATTCCTGCTGTCCTGAGGCGGGCCGTGGTTGTAATTGGTTTGTGACGGCGTGATCAGCCAGCGCGGCCAGTGATAGTTCACCACTCATAATGCGTTTACCCATGTCGCTGTTCCAGCCCGCGTAGCGTTTTGCCACATGGTTAGCCAAGATGTCATTTTCAATCATGCCCGCCGCACGCTCCAATGACAGGGCCATGACATCCATCCCGCCTATGTGGCCATGGAACAGATCTTCACCGGCAATGGAAGGGCGGCGAACATGGGCATCGAAGTTGAAACCACCGGTTATGAACCCCCCCGCTTTGAGAATTTCATACATAACCAGGGTGTTTTCTTCCACACTGTTCGGGAACTGATCCGTATCCCAGCCCTGCTGTGCGTCACCACGGTTCGCATCGATAGAGCCGAACAGGCCAAGAGAGGTTGCTGTCGCGATTTCGTGATGGAAGCTGTGACCGGCGAGGGTTGCGTGATTTGCTTCGATGTTAACTTTAACTTCGTTTTCCAGGCCGAATTGCTTGAGGAAACCGTACACCGTTGCGGTATCGTAATCGTACTGGTGCTTGGTGGGCTCTTGCGGCTTGGGCTCAATCAGGATCGCCCCTTTAAAACCAATCTTGTTTTTGTGTTCGACAACCATTTGCATAAAGCGGCCCAACTGCTCACGCTCTTGACGAAGGTCGGTATTGAGCAGGGTTTCGTAACCTTCACGTCCTCCCCACACAACGTAGTTTTCCCCACCCAGTCGCTGGGTGGCGTTCATCGCATTAAACACCTGAGTTGCGGCATAGGCGAACACTTCAGGGTTAGGGTTGGTGGCGGCCCCGTTCATGTAGCGGGGGTTAGAGAAGGCATTTGCCGTCCCCCAAAGCAGTTTAAGACCAGTTTCGTCTTGCTTTCTTTCTAGTACGTCAACCATTTCTGCAAAGTTGTTTACATACTCTTTTAGAGAGTTACCCTCAGGTGCAACGTCTGTATCGTGGAAGCAGTAGAAAGGTACGTTCAGTTTGGTGAAGAACTCAAAAGCCGCATCTGCTTTCATTTTAGCCATGGACATAGGATCGCTGGCTTTATGCCAGGGGCGATCATAGGTGCCGGCACCAAAGACATCAGCCCCCTGTGCGCAGAGGTTGTGCCAATAGCATGCGGCAAAACGCAGATGGTCTTTCATCGATTTGCCCATGATCATACGATCTGGGTTGTAGTGCCTAAAGGCTAGAGGGTTATTGGTTTCTGTGCCTTCGAACTTAACGGCAGATATGTTTTTAAAAAATTCAGACATAATGGTAATTCCAATTCTGGATAATTGATTTGCTTCGTTAGTTATCATTCTATTTTTTTTACATTTCTTCTATTATGAAATTTAACAGCGTTTTTCAAAAATTTAACTATTGTGCGGTGGAGCACGTAACGACTAAAATTTAAGGCTTACATGTTTATAGGTTGAATTGATAATACATGGTGCAATTAATTGAATAATGAAATGTGGTGGGGGCTAATGTTGGCGGATAATATTAAAAGCACCTTGAAATTTAATTTCACGGTGCTTTTTAAAATCAAAAAAACTTAAAATAGATCCTGAAGTCGGCTATATAACGATTGATAAACTTCACGCTTTTCTGAAAATAACCGATGCTTTTCTGCACAGGGCTTGTGTACCTGAACTAGCTCCGGGACGGGACAGATATCTGAGATCGGAACACTGTCGACCATTGCCAGGTGGGCTAGGCGTGCAGCTCCTAATGCCGGCCCGACATCGCCACTGGCGCGATAGGTTAGTGTTTTGTTCAGGATATCGGCCAGCATCTGGCGCCAGTAGGCACTTTTGGCTCCACCGCCTATCAATGAAATTTCATCCGGAACCAGGTTGGTGACATGCAATGCATCCAAACCGTCGGCGAAGGCAAAACTTACGCCTTCCAGTACGGCTTTACCCAGCTCTGCCCGAGTCGTGGTATGTGTCAGACCAAAGAACACCCCTTTGGCGTTCGGGTTGTTATGCGGGGTGCGCTCACCAGATAAATAAGGTAGGAACACCACGTTAGAGTCAGGGTCGGCTTTCGTTTCTACTTCTGCAATCAATTCTGCCACGCTTGCGGCACCGGTTAACTCTGTGATCCAGACTAGACACGAAGCGGCGCTCAGGATAACCGACATCGAGTGCCAGGTTGCCGGCAAGGCATGGCAGAAACTATGCAGTGCGGATTCAGGGTTGGCAAGAAAACCATCACTTACGGCAAAGTAGACTCCGGATGTTCCCAGCGACAGCATGGCCTGGCCGGGTTCTGTGATCCCCACCCCAATGGCGCCTGCGGCATTATCTCCCGCCCCTGCAATAACTGGTACACATGGCATTCCCCATGCTCTTGCCAGCTCAGGAGATAGGGTGCCTGTGATTTGGTTTCCTTCAAAAAGTTCAGGCATTTGCTCTCTTGTCATCCCTGTCGCCCCAAGCAATTCATCACTCCAATCCCGCTGGGCAACATCAAGCCACAGGGTTCCGGCCGAGTCTGACATATCGGATGCAAAATCGCCTGTCATGCGATAGCGCAAGTAATCTTTAGGCAGTAGCACTTTGTCTATCTGGGAAAAACAATCGGGCTCATACTTTTGCAACCACTTCAGCTTCGGTGCTGTAAAGCCCGGCATCATGATGTTACCCGTAATGTCTCGACTGTTGGGAATAAGTTGTTCAATCTCTTTGCACTCGTTAAAGCTTCGGCCGTCGTTCCATAATATGGCTGGACGCAGGACATTGCCATCGCGGTCGAGCAAGGTTGCCCCGTGCATCTGGCCGGAAAGGCCGATTGCCTGAACGTTAGCCAGATCGAGATGTTGTTTTAACCCGTTAATGGCTTCACACGTTGCCTGCCACCAGTCTTGTGGATCCTGCTCTGACCATAAGGGCTGAGGCCTTGATACCATCAAAGATACGGTTTGGGTGTTTAATATGAGACCATGCTCATTCAGGGCGATTACTTTTACCCCGGATGTGCCAAGATCAATACCGATAAACATACTGTATTCCTTATAATCAGAACGGATGACTTCTATTATGCAATTTTGGCTTATACGGTTTATTAATAAACCAGTAAATGCTTGCGCAGTGTTATAAGTACACATGCTCCTACCCTTTGCATAACGAAACAATTACGTTTTTTAACAGTGGATTTCATTGATTTCACGATTGAGTTATCTATCACAAAGAACGCAGCTGATGACTGTTAATCTTCTGTTATGTTTTTTGGTATGAGCCAAATGATATTTATTATGAACAAACGTTATCGTATTACGCTGTTGTTTAATGCTAATAAAGTCTATGACCGTCAGATCATTGAAGGGATCGGCGAGTATTTACAAGCAACCCAATGTGACTGGGATATCTTTATCGAAGAAGATTTCCGTACTCGATTAGGTAATATTAAAGAATGGGTCGGTGACGGGATCATTGCAGATTTTGACAATCCTGAGATTGAACGTTTTTTATCAGATATAGATACCCCTATTGTCGGTTTGGGAAGCTCGTATGAGAGCGACGAAGACTACCCGCATGTGCCTTATGTCGCCACCGACAACAGAGCGATCGTCGAAATGGCTTTCAATTACCTGCGCGGCAAGGGGCTTGAGAACTTTGCCTTTTACGGTTTACCGGCCAATAATTGGAATCGCTGGGCCAGTGAGCGGGAAAAAGCGTTTAATAGTATCGTCCGCCGCGAAGGCTATGATGGATCGGTTTATCGCGGGAGCGAAACTACACCGCAAACTTGGCAGTATGACATGAACCGTCTTGCTGACTGGCTACAAAGGTTGCCGACACCGACAGGGATCATTGCGGTGACGGATTCCCGGGCTCGCCATTTGCTGCAGATTTGCGATCATTTAAACCTGATGGTACCAGATAGGATGGCAGTCATAGGGATCGATAATGAGGAGCTGGCACGCTACCTGACGCGGGTATCTCTCAGCTCTGTCGGGCAGGGTTGTAAAGAAATGGGCTATCGGGCCGCTAAGATGCTGCACCAGTTACTGAGCAAACCGACAGGCGGAGACGACAAGCTGGGAGATGCGTTTCGGGCTGCCAAGCCTGCTCGGGTTATGATTGCGCCGACGAAAGTCTTTGAGCGCCAAAGTACAGACTATCAGGCGTTGAAGGATCCTTATGTGATTCAGGTAATGCATTATATCCGCCGTAACGCCTGCAAAGGGATCAAGGTGAATCAGGTACTTAGTGCTGTTGGGATTTCGCGTTCCAATATGGAAGTACGATTTAAGGACGAACGCGGTCATTCTATTCACCAGGAAATCCATAATGCAAAGCTGAAACGTGCTTGCTATCTGCTGGCCACAACCCACTTGCCCATTGTTGAAATTGCATCATTATGTGGCTACCCATCATTGCAGTATATGTATACGGTGTTTAAGAAAGATCTTGAACTTACCCCTAAGGACTATCGAGTCACATCAAGGTAAGACTACCTTAATCTGTTATCACCTGATAAACCGTGATATGAGTATATACCTCTCCAGAACTGAAAATGCAGGCTGTAGCCTGCGGCATATTCACTTGATTAGGATAGCACTGTGTTTCAAGGCAGAGCCCGTCATGCTTTTGGTAAATGGTGCCGCTACGGCCTTCAATATCTTGCAGTGAATTACCAGAGTAAAACTGGACTCCAGCCTGATCTGTAGCGATCTTTAGCGTTATCCCTGTCTTTTTGGCATACACATAGGCTATGGGTCTCAGGCCCCGGCCGTTGAGACACCAGCAATGACCATAGCTCCCGGCAATGAGCAGCTGCTCATCGTCAAGGTGGATGCTATTTCTGATGCGCATCGGTTGGCGAAAATCCATGGCAGTGTCGGTAACGGTATGTTTTCTCAAGGGGATAAAATGATCATCTATCGCGAGATAGTCTTCGGTATCTATCTGGACAATATGATCCAAGATTATCTCTATGTCACCGCTTAAATTAAAATAACTTGAGATCGGTTTAAGCCATCGCCATCAATCCTGAATTTCAGTGGTTGTTATGTTCAACGATGGCTTTTCTGGTTTTAGGCAGTACGCAATTAACCCATTAAGTAAGTTCAACATGAATCCATGCAGACTCCTGTGTTTATACTCGTGATCATTGAAGATGCTTGATTTCTCATTAAATCAGGATCATGCGACGCACCATGAAAATAATACTGACTCCTCAACAGAAACAACAACTCGAAGAGATGCACGATTCAACTCGTGATGGTCGAGTGCGTGACCGCATCAAAGTGGCTTTACTCGTGTCTGAAGGTTGGAGTTAGACGATGATTTCTCAAGCGCTTCGTATTCACGAATCAACCGTAGCTCGTCACCTCAGTGATAGAAGTGGACCCCAATGGTTGGACACATAAGCTAATCCTTTAAGTGGTTGACCCAGCTCATGCCGCGTATCTCTGTCTTCCAAAGTAGACCTCATCAGGGGTTAGGTCATTGAGTCCCTGATGCTTACGCTCCTCATTATAAACTACCATGTAGTGATCAATTTCAAGCTCTGCTTCACGGGGCGTGTTGTAAGCTTTTAAATAAACCTCCTCATATTTCAGACTTCGCCATAATCGCTCTATAAAAACATTGTCAACCCATCGACCTTTTCCGTCCATGCTTATTCGTATTCCCTGACTGAGCAACTTCTGTGTGAACTCAGTGCTAGTAAACTGGCTACCCTGATCGGAGTTAAAGATATCGGGCGCTCCGTAGTGTTGAAGCGCTTCTTCGAGAGCCTCAATGCAAAAGCTTGTATCCATGGTGTTAGACAAGCGCCAAGCCAGCACTTTTCGGCTATACCAGTCGATAATGGCAACGAGGTACAGGAACCCCTTTGCCATTGGGATGTACGTGATATCAATAGCCCACGCTTGGTTTGGATAAGTGACTTCGATATCACGTAACAGGTACGGATAAACCTTGTGTGCTTTGTTTGCCAGTGTCGTTTTTGGCTTGGGGTAAATCGCCCCAATGCCCATTTCTCGCATGATCTGAACAATACGCTTGCGATTAACGTTATGACCCTTTTTCATCAGTTCAGTTCGAATACGTCTACTGCCCATGAATGGATACTGAAGGTGAATTTCGTCAATCATACGGCGCAACTCAATCTCCTCAGCAGAGAGTCCGATAGGCTGATAGTAAGCCGTAGAGCGAGCAATATTGAGAAGCTCACACTGACGCTTTATCGGTAGTTGGTTGGATTTAACCAGCGAACTCATTCGCTGTGCTCGGTCTAACGACCGAGCACTTTGGCCAAAAAATCATTTTCCATGGACAATTGACCGATTTTGGCGTGAAGTTTGTCTACCTCTTCGGAATTGTCTTTGCCTAATTGGTTTTCAGAGGCAAAGATCATGGCTGCGTTCTCAAGCAGTTCTTTTTTCCAGGTTGATATTTGGTTGGCGTGTAGGTTGTATTTCTGAGCTAACTCAGCGACGGTTTTATCCCCTTTAGCTGCATCGAGAGCGACCTTAGCTTTAAACTCAGGAGAGTGATTTCTATGTTTTCTAGTCATAATCGGCGTTGTTGATCAAATCAGTTTGAAGAACAATAACACCATATATGACTAGCCGTTAGCTTCTGACGGGCATACCTAGTCCTATGACTTTGTTTATAGCTTTAACATTCGCTATGATTTCGCCCACTTGAGCGTTGTAACATCTCAAGCTCAGTCTACCGCTTGTTAGTCCTTTATATCGGGACATTGCAGTCTCAGATATTGAGCGATAGTGATAACCAGATTGGGCTTTCCACTCCG
>NZ_CAWPQZ010000065.1:0-11250 GCF_963889785.1 Vibrio sp. S12_S33
TTACGGGCCGCAGGAAATAGTCATATGCAAATGTCAGATCACTACGCGCCTGCTAGGGCGCTGCCAGTAGGAAAGCCTTATAGGCGCATATGAAAAACCACCGGCTATGCCGGTGGATACTTTTTTTGTTTGTTACGTCGATTTTAGCTTGATACTTCTATAGCAGTTTCTTTAAGCGATATAGTTCTTCCAATGCTTGGCGAGGCGTTAGATCATCTGGAATGATGTTAGCTAATGCTTGCTCAACCTCACTCGGTTCCGGGATTAAGCTAAGTTGGTTTGCAATATCAACCGTTGTGCTTTTCGTCGTGAGCGATTGTTGACTCATTAATTCTAGTTGTAACAATTTTGCGCGCGCATTTTTTATAACGGTTTTCGGTACACCCGCCAAGCCTGCAACAGCCAGTCCGTAAGATTTACTTGCCGCACCTTCTTGAACAGCATGCATAAAAGCAATACTTTCACCATGTTCGACAGCATCCAAGTGGACGTTGGCTAAATGAGGCAGTTGGTTAGGCAACTCGGTTAATTCAAAGTAGTGAGTGGCAAACAATGTGAGGGCACCAATTTTAGTCGCTAACCATTCCGCGCTGGCCCAGGCTAAAGACAAACCATCATAAGTGCTCGTACCGCGGCCAATTTCATCCATCAATACTAAGCTGTTTGCTGTCGCATTGTGCAAAATATTGGCTGTTTCTGTCATCTCTACCATGAATGTAGAACGACCAGAAGCCAGATCATCCGATGCCCCAATGCGGGTAAAGATACGATCAATCGAGCCAATTTTTGCTGATTCGGCGGGAACATAAGAACCAATATGTGCTAACAAGGTGATTAACGCCGTTTGACGCATATAAGTTGATTTACCTCCCATGTTAGGGCCGGTAATGATCAACATTTTACGTTGTGGGGTTAGCTCAATTGGATTAGCAATAAATGGGTCACTCATTACTTGCTCTACAACCGGGTGACGACCCGCTTGAATATGTATGGCGGGCTCATTACTTAATGTTGGGCGGCAGTAGTCTAAACTGTCAGCACGCTCTGCCAGGTTTTGCAGTACATCGATTTGAGATAACGATGACGCCAAGTTTTGCATTTGCTCAAGGTGAGGTAGCAATAAATCGAACAGATCTTCCCAAAGTTGTTTTTCAACTGCTAATGCTTTTGATTTGGAATTGAGCACCTTATCTTCATGAGCTTTTAACTCAGGGATAATATAGCGTTCTGCATTTTTTAATGTTTGACGGCGTATATAATGAGGAGGTACAAGGTGGCTTTGGCCTCGGCTCACTTGAATATAGAAACCGTGGACAGCGTTGTATCCGACTTTCAGCGTATCAATACCGTGGCGTTCACGCTCTTCCGCTTCCATTTTTTCAAGATATTCAGTCGCGCCATTGGCTAAGTTGCGCCATTCGTCGAGTTCTGCGCTATAGCCATCGGCAATAACGCCACCGTCACGGATCACAACCGGCGGATTTTCTTTAATCGCTTTTTCAAGTAATTCACATAGCTCATCCAGCGGTTGAGCATATTGAGTGAGCTTCACTAAATAAGGTTGCGATAAATTTTGTAGCACCTCGTTGAGTTCTGGCAGTTGCTGCATTGCATGACGAAGGCGAGCCATATCTCGTGGGCGTGCTGAACGAAGGGCAAGTCGTGCCAAAATACGTTCAATGTCGCCAATTTGTTTGAGCACGGGTTGCAAATCAGTAAATAGTGTCTGTTGTTTGATTTCACCAATTGCATCAAGGCGTTGGTTTAGCGTGTCCGTACAGCGCATTGGTTGATGTAACCAACGTTTTAACATACGACTGCCCATCGGCGTTGCACAATGATCGAGTACTTCGGACAGTGTATTATCAAAACCACCAGCAAGGTTTTGGGTGATTTCCAAATTACGGCGCGTTGCGGCATCTAAGATCACAGAGTGATCTTGGCGATCAAAGGTTAATGATCGAATATGTGGTAGTGCGGTTCGCTGAGTATCTTTCACGTATTGGATCAAACAACCTGCAGCGCATAGCCCAAGCCGGGCATGCTCAACCCCAAAACCAATTAAATCTCGTGTTGCAAATTGTTGATTAAGTTGCTGCTTTGCGGTTTCTAGCTCAAATTCCCACACTGGTCGGCGGCGGTTACCTTTGCGGTTTGCCATCAGTGATACCGGCTCAAAATCTTCTGGAAATAATAATTCACGAGGCGCAGTGCGTTGTAGTTCCGCCATCATCGCTTCATCGGTTTCTGGTTCGGTTAATTGAAAACGACCAGAGGTGATATCTAATGTCGCGTAACCAAATTTTCCATTTTGATGATAGATAGCTGCAATTAGGTTATCCACTCGTTCTGACAGCAGTGCTTCATCCGTCACTGTACCTGGTGTCACGATGCGTACTACTTTACGTTCAACCGGCCCTTTACTGGTTGCCGGGTCACCAATTTGTTCACAAATAGCGACTGATTCACCCTGCTGTACTAATTTTGCCAAGTAACCTTCTACAGCGTGATAAGGGACACCAGCCATTGGGATCGGTTCACCAGCAGAAGCTCCGCGCTTAGTGAGTGAAATATCTAATAGTTGAGAAGCACGTTTTGCATCATCGTAAAAAAGCTCGTAGAAATCGCCCATTCGATAGAACAATAAAATATCTGGGTTTTCGGCTTTTAAACGAAGATATTGTTGCATCATCGGCGTATGTGAGCTTTTCAATTGTTGATTTTTATTCGGCTTTTCTTTCATTTTTTAGATTCAATCGGTTACGAGATGGGTATATCTCTAAAGTCCCACGCTATGCGGAAGAATTCCAGCATAAAACAGTAAAAGGGCTGTCAAATTAATTAGAAGGAAGAATAGCAAACCTATTACAGATAGAGCAATTGAGATACGGGTATGAGGATACGTTTTGCTCTTTTCGAGCGCGAATCAAAGCGTTAATGTTGTTTATTATATTAATAATCACTAGGGCGTGTTGAAGCTTCGTGCTGTTGCCCATGAGTTTTAAGCATTGGGAGAGTGTAAGGCTTGATGTCATTGAGCACTTCAATGTCAGTTGCTCGATAGCTTGATATGAAATTCTTGAGTTTGTGAAACTGATCTTGATGCGAAATCAAACTTAATGAATAAAGCCACCAGTCATAAAAATGGCTGGTGGCTTTTTAGCTACTTTTACTATGTAGTTTTACTGTGTATTCAAGTCAATGTTCAGTTTGGTTACAAAATCGACATTGAACTTGAATGGTAGCCATGATTTCTTGTTTGAGGGTGAAAAGGTTACCATTTTAACACAAGTTCTCCATGTTGGAGTCACGACCCAATATTTTGTCACCATTTGCCAACCATATGTTTTTATAAATTGAACTAAATAAAAAATTTTTAATGCAATTATTATTTGATGAAGTTAGCCACAATGTCCCAATTAAAAATTATTGGGAATCAAAATATTATTGTCATGGCGAATGATTTGTATGGCTATGACTTTTGTTTATTGCGATAGCGGCATAGGATAGAAGCATTCTACTTCTATTAAAAAAGGCGTAGCAGGGATTAAGCATGAAATCACAGCAACAACTGAGTCAAGGCGTCGGTCAACTTTTATTCGCACATAAACTGATATTAGCGACAGCTGAATCATGTACTGGTGGTGGGGTAGCAACTGCTATCACTGATATAGCGGGTAGTTCAGCATGGTTTGACAGAGCTTTTGTTACCTACAGTAATGAAGCTAAAATCGAGATGATAGGAGTTAGTCCTGTCACCTTAGAAAAATATGGCGCGGTGAGTGAACCTATCGTTATTGAAATGGTTCATGGGGCTCTGAAACACTCGCGTGCAACCATCGGGGTTTCTATCAGCGGTATTGCAGGACCAAGCGGTGGCAGTGATGAAAAACCTGTAGGTACAGTATGCTTTGCTTGGGCGGATAAGCAAGGTTGGCTAAAAGTCGAAACTCAACATTTTAATGGTGATAGAACAGCAGTACGAACTCAAGCGATTGATCATGCATTGCAAGCGTTACATGATCACCTAGTGTGATCATGTGTGAGAAATGTTCGTTGATTGAGAAAAAATATCACACAGCTATAGACACTGTATGAATCAACAGTATAATTAATCCCAATTGACGGCGTAAGAGTCGATAAAAAATAACGCACCGCAACCAAGAGCGAAAGTTTGGAGAAAGTAATGGACGAAAATAAACAGAAGGCGTTGGCCGCAGCATTAGGTCAAATTGAAAAGCAATTCGGTAAAGGTTCGATCATGCGCCTAGGTGATAACCGTACGATGGATGTTGAAACCATCTCTACTGGTTCACTTTCTCTGGATATTGCATTGGGTGCTGGTGGCTTACCAATGGGGCGTATTGTTGAAGTCTATGGCCCTGAATCGTCAGGTAAAACAACGCTGACATTAGAACTGATTGCTGCAGCTCAACGTGTGGGGAAAACATGTGCCTTTATCGATGCTGAGCACGCTCTTGATCCAATCTACGCTAAAAAGCTTGGTGTCGATATTGATGCTCTGCTTGTTTCTCAGCCTGATACTGGCGAGCAAGCATTAGAAATTTGTGATGCATTGGCTCGTTCCGGTGCGATTGACGTGATTGTTGTCGACTCGGTCGCAGCATTAACACCTAAAGCTGAAATTGAAGGCGAGATGGGCGATAGCCATATGGGTCTTCAAGCTCGTATGCTTTCGCAAGCAATGCGCAAGCTTACGGGTAATCTCAAGCAGTCAAACTGTATGTGTATCTTCATTAACCAAATTCGTATGAAGATTGGAGTTATGTTTGGTAACCCAGAAACGACAACTGGTGGTAATGCGCTTAAATTCTATGCATCAGTACGTTTAGATATTCGTCGTACCGGCTCTATCAAAGAGGGCGATGAAGTGGTTGGTAACGAAACGCGCATTAAAGTTGTGAAGAACAAAATTGCAGCGCCATTTAAACAAGCTGAAACCCAGATCTTATATGGACAAGGCTTTAACCGCGAAGGTGAGCTGGTTGATCTTGGTGTTAAGAACAAGTTGGTAGAAAAAGCAGGTGCTTGGTATAGCTACAATGGCGATAAAATTGGCCAAGGTAAGGCTAACGCTTGTAAGTATTTACGTGAGAATCCAACAGCTGCAGCTGCGATAGACGCTAAGCTTCGTGAAATGCTGCTTAGCCCAACAGAGCTTGTAACGGAAGAAGCTGAGATCGCTGAGTTGCCGAAAGAAGAAGAATTTTAACCATCACTAAATGTGAATCAAGCCCTGCATGCAGGGCTTTTTTTATCTGCGCTGTTTAAGGATTAGTATGTATCTATCAAGCTCGAAACTCACATCGTCCTGCAAAGAAAGTGCACTACAACTGCTGAGCAGACGTGATCATGGTGAATATGAGTTGTACCAGAAACTACTCTTAAAAGGCTTTGAGATAGAAAAAGTTGATGAGGCAATGACTTATTGTCGAGAGCATCAATACTTAGATGATTTACGATACGCGAAAAGTCAGGTCAGACAGCATGTAGCTAAAGGCCATGGTGAAAGACGAATTTGCCAAGAATTAAACCAAAAGCGTGTTAGTAGCGAAATTGTTGAACAAGCGTTAGAGCAAGAACCTCAAGATTGGTTTGAATTGGCAAAAGCAGCTGCTGAAAAAAAATTCAGAGAACCTGCGGCAAAAGGCTCAAAAGAATATGCAAAACAAGTTCGGTTTTTGCAATGTCGAGGTTTTAGCTTTGAACATATAAGCTACGCGCTGTCAGAATTAGAAATGTAACCCCCTCATTTTTAATGGCGTCTTGAGGTTAACTATCAATCTATCGGCTATCCCCAAGTAACTTGAGGTTACTTGGGGATATTTATCTTTCCGCTTCGCTAACTAGTGCTATAGATTGGTTGTTTATGGTCTCTTGCCTTTTCCATAAGAAAACTAGTCGAATACTTGTCCATGCTTTACAATAACGCAAAATTCTAACTTGAGTATTTCAGGAAGAGCTGCATGTTTATGAGCACTGATGAGGTTCGCCGCGCGTTTCTCTCGTTCTTTGAAAATAAAGGACACCAAATTGTTGATAGTTCATCATTAGTACCGACTAATGATCCAACTCTGTTATTCACAAATGCAGGGATGAACCAATTTAAAGATTGTTTTCTAGGTTTAGAAAAACGTGCCTATACGCGTGCCACAACTGCACAGCGTTGCGTGCGAGCCGGTGGTAAACATAACGATTTAGAAAACGTTGGTTTCACTGCTCGTCACCATACATTCTTTGAAATGTTGGGTAACTTCAGCTTTGGTGATTATTTCAAAGATGATGCGATTGCATACGCGTGGGAGTTTTTGACTGAAACACTAAAATTGCCAGCAGAGCGTCTACTTGTCACCGTATATGAAACCGATGATGAAGCCTTTGATATTTGGAATAAGAAAGTAGGTGTACCTGCTGAGCGTATCATTCGTATCGGCGACAAAAAGGGTGGTAAAGCTTACGAGTCAGATAACTTCTGGCAAATGGGTGACACCGGTCCTTGTGGGCCTTGTACTGAAATTTTTTACGATCATGGCGATCATATCTGGGGCGGTCCTCCGGGGTCTCCAGAAGAAGACGGTGACCGCTTTATCGAAATTTGGAACAACGTATTCATGCAATTCAACCGTCATGCTGATGGCACGATGGAACCTTTGCCTAAACCGTCAGTGGATACCGGAATGGGGATTGAGCGTATTTCTGCCATCATGCAGGGCGTTCATTCAAACTATGAAATCGATGTATTCCAAACTCTGATTAAAGCTGCCGCGGAAGTAACGGGTTATGAGGATCTTTCTAACCAATCTTTGCGCGTTGTTGCTGATCATATTCGTTCGTGTGCTTTTTTGATTGTTGATGGTGTTATGCCATCCAATGAAGGCCGTGGATATGTGCTTCGTCGTATAATTCGCCGTGCTGTCCGTCATGGAAATAAACTGGGTGCCCAAGGTGCATTTTTCCACAAACTGGTGGGGCCTTTAGCTGAAGTAATGGGAACCGCAGGTGAAGAGCTTAAGAAGCAGCAAGTGCTCGTTGAAAAAGTATTGCGTATTGAAGAAGAAAACTTTGGTCGCACGCTTGAGCGTGGTATGGCGATTCTAAACGATGCTCTGGATAGTTTAGATGGCAAAGTTCTCGACGGTGAAACTGTATTCAAACTATACGATACCTACGGTTTCCCAGCTGATTTAACTAATGATGTTGCACGTGAACGTGGTCTGTCTATTGATGAAGAAGGCTTTGAAAAAGCGATGGATGTACAGCGCCAACGTGCACGAGAAGCTGGTCAATTCGGCACCGATTACAACACATTAATTAAAGTCGATACGCATACTGATTTTTGTGGCTACAGCTCAACAAAAGGTGAAAGCCATGTTGAAGCTATTTTTGTTGAAGGCACGCAAGTTGACTCACTTTCTGCCGGAGATAAAGCAATTATCGTATTGGCTGAAACGCCGTTTTATGCCGAATCTGGTGGTCAGTGTGGCGATGCCGGTGTTATCAAAACGGATTCCGGTCTGTTTAAAGTTGAAGATACACAAAAATTAGGTAGTGCTATTGCTCACCACGGTGAATTAGTGGAAGGCGTGTTGGCAAGCGGTGATAGCGTAGAAGCGTTAGTCGATGAAAAACGCCGTGCAGCCATTTCACTGAACCACTCAGCCACTCACTTATTGCATGCTGCGCTTCGCCAAGTATTGGGTTCACATGTAGCACAGAAAGGGTCGTTGGTTAAAGCTGAAAACTTGCGTTTCGACTTTTCACACCTAGAAGCGGTAACACCAGCTGAACTAAAAGAAGTTGAACGCCTGGTGAATGCTCAAATTCGACGTAACCATACGATTGAAACTAACATCATGGATATTGAATCAGCGAAAGAAAAAGGTGCAATGGCACTTTTCGGTGAGAAATATGATGATGAAGTACGCGTGTTGTCGATGGGGGAATTCTCAACTGAGCTTTGCGGTGGTATTCATGCCAATAACACTGGTGATATCGGCCTATTTAAGATCGTTTCAGAAGGTGGTATTGCAGCCGGAATTCGACGTATTGAGGCAGTAACTGGTGAAGGTGCTCTTGATTTACTGGATCATCAGCATGCTCAATATGAAGCGAAAATGGCTGACATGGCACTCAAGGCCAAGTCGCTTGAAAAAGAATTGCAGCAGATGAAAGATAAACTTGCTGCAAAAGAAAGTGCAAATCTCATCAGTAATGTCAAAGAGATTGCTGGAGTGAAAGTTTTAGTTGCTCAACTTGATGGCGCAGACAACAAAGCGTTGCGTGGAATGGTTGATGAACTGAAGAATCAGTTGGGTAGCGGCATTATCATGCTTGGTAACGTAGTAGATGATAAAGTTGGCCTAATTGCTGGTGTGACAAAAGATCTTACCGCTAAAGTGAAAGCAGGCGAGCTAGTTAATATGGTTGCTTTGCAGGTTGGCGGTAAAGGTGGCGGTCGCCCGGATATGGCTCAAGCTGGTGGTAGTGACGTAAAAGCGTTACCTAAAGCACTTGAGTCAGTAGACGTTTGGATCGCTGAGCGCCTATAACCAATGTAATTAATCTCGGTCAATTGATATTTTTTGATTGGGCGTAATTTTATTTGTCTAACCAAGTGATTTAATTGGCTTAAAATTATACAAAGCCAATTATCTGCTTGGTTTTATTTTTGTAACTACTAAATCGATAGTCAACTGGTTTATTAGCTATTGGTTTGGTCCGAATGAGACTTTGGTCTTGGGAAGGTGAAGATCGGTGAAAAAGCCCCTTATCGTGCAAAAGTTTGGCGGAACCTCGGTCGGTTCAATTGAAAGAATTCATATCGTCGCTGAACACATCATTAAGACGAAGAATGATGGTAATCAAGTTGTTGTCGTGGTTTCTGCTATGTCTGGAGAGACAAATCGATTATTGGGCCTAGCCCAACAAGTCGATAGTGTACCAACGGCAAGAGAACTTGATGTTTTGCTCTCTGCTGGTGAGCAAGTGTCTATGGCACTTTTAGCAATGACGTTGAATAAATTAGGTCATGCTGCGCGCTCACTAACCGGAGCTCAAGCGAATATTGTGACAGACAATCAGCACAATGACGCAACGATTAAAACTATTGATACTCGAACGATTACTGAGTTACTAGCACAAGAGCAAATTGTTGTCGTTGCCGGTTTTCAGGGTATGAATGAGAATGGGGATATCACCACTTTAGGACGTGGAGGCTCTGATACTAGTGCAGTGACACTGGCAGGAGCTCTCAAAGCCGATGAGTGCCAAATATTTACCGATGTCGATGGAGTTTACACATGTGATCCACGTGTCGTACCAACGGCTCAGAAGTTAGATATTGTCGATTTTCCATCAATGGAAGAAATGGCGCGTAAGGGGGCAAAAGTATTGCATTTACCTTGTGTTCAATATGCTTGGGAAAATGAAGTACCGTTGCGAGTTCTTTCTACATTTGATTTAAATTCAGGTAGTCTAATTAAAGGGCAGCAGTGTAATAAAGCCGTTTGCGGTATTGCGATACAGCGAGATATGGCATTAATTACCGTTCAGCCGGAGCACTTTTCTAGTCTAACTAAGCAATGCCAAATGCTGGGTATTGAAGTGTGGAGTGTGATCGAGGAAACAGAATGGACAGGTGTCATTATAAAACAGGATGCTTGCGCTAAATTAGCTCTGGTTTTCGATGATAAAATCCGTAATAGTGAGCAGGTTAGTTTATTAACCACGGTAGGTTTACTAGCTCAGGAGCTGGTTGAACGTTCATGTGAGCTATTGGCAGATCACGGTGTTGAGGTGAGCTATCTTTCAGTAGATAAGCAATCTTTAATGTTGGTTGTAGAGCCACAATATGTAAATAAAGCGGCAAATATTCTGCACGATGCCTATATAACGTCGGACGAACTATTAGACTTTCACCCGAAACAAGCATTTTTAGGGTGATCAGACACCAGTGAGAGTTTACGAAAATATAACTTTTGGTGGATAATAGCCTAGTTGCAAGATAATACAGAGATTACTCAAGGAGCAAAGAATGCTAATTTTGACTCGCCGCGTTGGCGAAACACTAATGATCGGTGATGAAGTGACAGTAACAGTACTTGGTGTAAAAGGTAACCAAGTACGCATAGGTGTAAATGCCCCGAAAGAGGTTTCTGTTCACCGTGAAGAAATCTACATGCGCATTCAAGCTGAAAAAGGTAATGGTAACGTTGCACCTGGCAACTACTAATTATCAGATTAAGGCTAGCGAATTTCGTTAGCCTTTTTTATGCACCAAAGTCCTTAATATGGCTAGTAGCAATCGTAGTAAATGATTGGATATCCTAGCTTGTTAAAACACTTGATAACGGTGTTAGATTTTTGATTGCAGAATAACTACTTATCGAAAAAATCTGCCTTGTTCTCAAGCATTTTTGTACGCTATTTCTGAGCACTTATTTACGTTGATTGATATAAAAAGTTCAAATTCACAGCGCTTTGATTAAATAGCCAACGTTTGACTTGTTTTTTGTTGTTTTTACCAAGAAAATGTTTGACATATTTTTGGTAAAAAGTAATATGTGCCTCCGCAAGACGGTGAGGTGGCCGAGAGGCCGAAGGCGCTCCCCTGCTAAGGGAGTATACGGTTTGTAGCCGTATCGAGGGTTCGAATCCCTCCCTCACCGCCATTCTTGCTTGTTTGGTTTTGCACCCAAATAAAGATCAATGTGCGTCCTTAGCTCAGCTGGATAGAGTACCTGGCTACGAACCAGGCGGTCGGAGGTTCGAATCCTCCAGGACGCGCCATATTCTTTCTTTAGATTGAATGTGAAAATGCGGTGAGGTGGCCGAGAGGCCGAAGGCGCTCCCCTGCTAAGGGAGTATACGGTTTGTAGCCGTATCGAGGGTTCGAATCCCTCCCTCACCGCCATTTATTGACCTTCGGTCATTTTTTTGTTCCGAAATAAATAATTTGTGATGTGGCTCACAAACTTGCGCGTCCTTAGCTCAGCTGGATAGAGTACCTGGCTACGAACCAGGCGGTCGGAGGTTCGAATCCTCCAGGACGCGCCACTTATTAAGGGTCAATGATCCTAACATTGAAGGTTGTTTATAATTATTCAGTGTTGAAACCTTGCGCGTCCTTAGCTCAGCTGGATAGAGTACCTGGCTACGAACCAGGCGGTCGGAGGTTCGAATCCTCCAGGACGCGCCACTTATTAAGGGTCAATGATCCTAACATTGAAG
>NZ_CAWPQZ010000066.1:0-10946 GCF_963889785.1 Vibrio sp. S12_S33
AGATAGGAAAGTATGATTCGACATGGAAACGGTAGTTTGTGTATGATTTTTGTTTGGCGACTAAACCATATCACTTACTACCGTTTTTTTGTTTTTAGTTCCCGCTAATCCGCGATGAACCTTTTTTATTGCTATCGCATCCCCAGTTCTTCTCTGCGTTTAGATTAAACATCGCAACTGGCTCGATAAATGTGACCATGATCTATATAATCCACAATCCAAATAACAATATGTAGAGTAAATGAGCTTGGCTTTTCAAAAAGAACAATTTGAGTTATTGGCCCCAGGTGGTGACTTAGAATCCATTAAAGCGGCCATTGCTGCGGGTGCAGATGCTATCTACTGTGGATTAGAACGGTTCAACGCCCGAAATCGTGCGGCCAATATCACATTGGATTTGCTTGAAGGCGTGCTCAAGCTTGCTCATCAACATCATTGTAAAATCTTTTTGACTTTAAACATCGTTGTCTTAGAAAGTGAGATTCCTGCTGTCATACGTCTACTTAAACAGTTGGTTGATACCAGTATTGATGGGGTGATCATTCAAGATCTTGGTCTGGCATATATTCTCAAACACCATTTTCCTAGCTTGGATATGCACGCCTCAACGCAGATGAATACGCATAACGAAGGGCAAATATTGCTTTTAGGAAAACTCGGTTCTAGCCGTGTCAATCTCTCTCGCGAACTTAACATCGATGAAATTACCCACTTAGCTCAGTTTGGGCGTAAACATGACGTGCTGATGGAAGTCTTTGTTCATGGTTCTTACTGTATTGGTTTTTCAGGTCTGTGCTATTTCAGTTCAGAGCGCAATGGCGCATCCGGCAACCGCGGGCGTTGCAGCCAACCATGCCGTGACCAATATCAAACTACCGAGGCTGGAAAAAACTATCCACTCAATTTGAAAGACAATTCGGCGTATTCAGATATGGAAGCGCTAGCCAAAGCTGGTGTCTATTCTCTGAAAGTTGAAGGGCGAATCAAAAAAGCTCATTACGTCTATACGGTGGTCGATAACTGGCGTAAACAAATCGATCACTTTTGTGAAACTGGTGATATTCATAATGATATGACCGAGCTGTACAGTGTCTTTAACCGTGATTTTAGCAACGGCTATCTGCAAGGTGATATTCATCGTGATATGTATATCGATAACCCACGCGGCTATACTGTTACTCACTTCAGTAAAGTGTATCAATGCCGTACTGCTGATGACACAATGAAAGTGAAAAAGTCACTTTTTGATAAAACGACAGACCTCATCCGTAAGGTAAACAATATTACACAGGCGATGCCAATTGAAACTGGTCGTACACGCAGTTTGAAAGGTAGTGGTGAAGTCATTGATATTCCACTGCCGAAAGCTGAATCAAATGTAAGTGCTCAGCAACCGTCTGCATTATCGGTTTTAATTGCAGATACCGCCGATTTAGGTTTGCTAGATAGTCACCCAGACGCTAGCTTTTTCTATCAATTACCCGACGCATTGAATTATCAATTGGATGAAATGATCGCTCTATTTAAGTCTCATCCAGACTTGATTCCATTTTTCCCTGCGATTTTGATTGGTGAACACTATCAAGCCGCGCGTGAACTATTAACTCAAACTATGCCGCGCCTCGTTGTGACCAACAACCTTGGCGTTGCAGAACTTGCTCAGTCACTAGGGCTACAATGGGTGGCAGGTCCACAACTGAACATCACCAATTCATTTGCCCTTCAGTGTATTAATCAAGAGCTAAAAGGGGTTGGTGCTTTTATCTCTAATGAATTAAATGCGCTGCAAATGAAACGTTTAGTTAAATCAAATGGGTTCAAGCTTTTTTACAGCATTTATCACCCCATCAACCTATTAACTAGCCGCCAATGTCTGTTTATTCAAAGCATAGGCTGCAAGAAACAGCGAATGAATAAAGGTTGCATGAAACGTTGCGAAAAGAACGCGTCAATCATCAACCTTCAAGATACGTCATATGTGATCAACAAACAAAAAAGTAGTCACAACAGCTTGTATAACGATGTGAACTTCCTGAACCTCGATATCCTCAATGATTTACCCGCTACCTTTACTGATGTGATGATTGATTTGAGAGATATCCCCACACAGACCAAAGTCAGCATTAGTAAATCTGAATTGATCATGCTGTTTAAACAAAGCTTGACTGGTGATGATAACGCAAAAGCGCAACTAGTCGCTTCAATGACCGCAACAACCAACAAGCAATATCAAAAAGGTCTTTAAGACATTTTGCTTCAGATAAAAGTGTGTGACTCGTAACTTGCCGCGAGCCACACACATACCATGGGTAATTCGTCTAACTAGTTTATTGCTCATTTAATCGTCATCACCCCATTGCATTATGGCTATCTACCCCAATATAAGGAGTGAGCAAGAACACGCCTTGACCTCAAAAATATCCTTTTCCTTACTGAGAGAACTGGAGCGTGAAAATACTATTCCCGCTTTCTCAAGGAATACTGTCATGATTGCTTACCTTGTTTTAGTGCATCGATATCCAGAGCAATTTAAACGTCTATTTAGAGCTATATACCACCCTGAAAATCACTACTTGGTGCATGTTGATAAGAGCTCAGGTAAAGAAATATCGAATACTATTTCGACCTATTTAGAAGACTACCCTAACGCTGAAGTTCTAGAGCCTGAAAATGCATTGTGGGGTGGGTATAGTCTGGTCAATATTGAGCTTCGTGGCATGGCTAAACTACTCGAAACCAGTAAAAACTGGACTCACTTTATCAATCTAAGTGGCCAAGATTTTCCGTTAAAAACTCAAGCCTACATCCACAATTTTTTAGCAGAAAACCCGAGTAAAGAGTTCATACGGGCGCTTGATCAAAATGAAAACCGACCAGAAACAATAAATCGTATTCACAATATGTGTTTTGAATTCGGTGAACAACTTTATCGACCTAAACTATCTAGAAGATTCATGACTGGGATCACCCCATTCATTGGAACTCAGTGGATGATTGTATCTCGCAGATTTTGTGACTTTGTCTGTAACAGCAGTGTTTCTGAACCTTATAAGGAGTTTTACAAGAACACGTTTATTGCTGATGAAGGTTTCTTCCAAACAGTGATGATGAATAACGATTGCCATGGTGAAGTTATTCAAGATGACTTGCGTATGATTGATTGGGTTCCTGATGGTGATATAAAACTTCGCCCAAGAACGTTCGATATCGGTGACGCATCTGAACTTATTTCTAGTACAAATTTCTTCGCTCGAAAATTTGATCTGCTACAAGATGAAGAGGTTATCGATAAAATCGAACTTCATTTAGCTAGCGCAATGTAAATTATCTTTGAAGTACCCCCCAAATTTATAGAGGGTACTTCATCGTATTGTTATAGATTGGGCTCACTATTTTCTGGAAACCTCTCTAGAATATAATCGATCAGCGCCTTAGCCTGCCGTGACAAGGTTTTCTTCCGAGGATAAAGTAGCCAACCATGAACTTGTTCCGTTCGATAGTTCGGTAGTAACTTCACCAATTTACCATTTTCGACGTATTCTTGTGTATCATGATCAGCGATACAGCTAATTCCTTGATGATCGAGGTAAGATTGGGTCAATAACCCCACATCATTAACAATTAAATGTCCTGAGACAGTCACTGATTCATTGTTAAATATCCTGTACTACGATTTGCCAAAACACTTTCATGATGAATACCGCTCATACGATGCACCACGTCTTTGTACTATTTTACAGGGCCACAAAGAGGTGGTGATTGATCAAGCGGAACAATTTAGTTATCAGCGAGAGCAATGTGTGTTACTTCCTCCGCATTCAACAGTTTATATGTCGATGACTGAGTACACTAAGGCATTAGTTTACGAATTTAGTGACGAAATTATTGATGGCGTACGTTCACAAGTGAGCGAACAACTTGAAGTAGACTGCGAAGTCAAATTTGACCATAACCAATTTCAGCTCGAGCAATTACAAGATCAATTGCTTAATACGCAT
Source organism: Vibrio sp. S12_S33 (assembly GCF_963889785.1). NCBI lineage: Bacteria > Pseudomonadati > Pseudomonadota > Gammaproteobacteria > Vibrionales > Vibrionaceae > Vibrio > Vibrio sp. S12_S33. The sequence goes on from NZ_CAWPQZ010000066.1 coordinate 3,999, forward strand.
GTACGAGTACAGTCAATACTGCAAAGCAGAGATAACAACATTCCATTCCTGTTAGATTTGACTTGCCAAGAGTTAGTCTATGAGCTGTTAAAACGACAAGGTTGCCACGATATTCTACACCACTATAAAAATCATCCGATTAACCGCGTGATCAGCTTGATGAAATCAAACCAAGGTCAAGTCATGTCGATCTCAGACTTTGCTGAAGAAGTGAATATGTCACTACCAAACTTCAGTCAAAAATTCAAAATGATCACCACTCAAAGCCCTAAAGAATTCATGACCAAAGTTCGCCTGACTAAAGCTAAGCGTTACCTATCTTCGATGTCGGTGACGGATACCGCTTTAGAATTAGGTTATGAAAATATTTCTCACTTTATTCGATTATTTAAGAAAGAATTCGGCATCACCCCCAAGCAATTTAAACTGACCCAAGAGTTGTCATGCCGATGAGCCTAGGGCGTGTTGACCTTTCGAGCTGATCTTTGCAGCGGTTTGTGGGTTCTTTGCACAAGGTAGAAAGTTTGAAATGTAGTTTTTACTTGATAATCCAATAACGTAGTTAAAATGGCCTACAACCACTGTCAAATAGACTTATAGTATAGCGTCAGAATTTTCGACCAATATCACGCCTTTGTCGGCCAGTTCGCCAATAACCGTGCTTGCATTTTCTGGAAAAACGGCTCGTGTCGAGGCGAGGTTTAGGATCACACGAAAACCGGCATCAAGAAGCTGCTCGACTGATTTCTTGACACAAAAATCCAAAGCTAACCCACCCACAATCACGGTATCTATCGCTTTTGCTCGTAGAAACTCAATCCCGCCAGTGGACAACCTATCGGCTTGATCGTGATAAAACGCCCCGTATGGATGAGCGTCTGGGTCAATGCCTTTGTTAAGTTGAAAGTCGTACTCGCGAACAGCAGGCAAGCCAGGTAGCAGCTCAACTCCAAGCGTTCCTACCACACAATGCGGGTTCCACTTAATGTCTACTTCTGGCAATCCTACCGGTTGCAGCATCCTATCGGGTGATTCTGCTTCCCATGCCGCACCTGGTGGGTGCATATCACGAGATACCAACCTTATACTGGCTTTATTGTGGTTGTGTTTAAGCTCATCAACAATCTCTAACGCCCCCGCAACAGGTAACTCATTAGGACATAGCTCACTAAAACCTTTCTGTGGATCAACATCAACCGAAGCTGTTTTGGCTTTATCAATCTTTATGGTTTGCATTTGCATGATTCACTCCTTGTTGGGTTTAGCGCAGACAGGTTTGAAAATAAGTCACACTTTTTTCACTAAGGCTATAAACCTGCGCCGGCTTACCGCCCTTCCCTCTATTGGTCGACGCCATTTTCTTCGCACTCACAATCACGCCAGTATCAATTAAGCGACGCTTGACCGTCATACGATTAACCTCGACACCGAACTTTGCATAGACCGCGATAATATCCGACACCAAAAACTCTTTTTCCAAAACAAACAGTGCCACTGACGTATATTCAATCGCAGCTCTTAGTTTCTTCCATGCCAATTTAATGAGCTCTGCATGGTCAAAAGCCAGTTCAATTTCATCCTTTAGTACGCGTTCAAGGGTAAACCATCTTAATTGCTCTTGGCACAGCCCACTGTTTTCAATCTGCTCGACATTGGCATTATTGAGCAGCGCATAGTGCGCAATCGTCACACTCCAACCATCTGGGTCTCGCTTGGGGTTCCCCTCAACCATAGGCTCACTAATGTAGTGCGGATAGGTGTGAATTTTTTGCCGACATATACGTTTACGTGCTGCTTCAAAATCTTGGTCGGCTTGCTGCCCACCTTGCTCAGTAAGGTCTTGCTCAAATACGAATCCACCGGGAATAGACCACAGACCATGTTGCGGCCGATCAGGGTTATTGCGCTTAATCAATAACACCTCCAAGCCTTGTGTTCCAATTCGAAGACATATCATGTCAATGGTCACTATCATCGTCAGTTTCCTAAGTCCCTAATTGTTGGTTACATTACCACTGCCACATTACAGGTCAACAGGAAAGTAACTAACTGTGACTAACCTTATTTATTTTGAGACGGTCACCTTTAAGCGTATGCCAATAAGATAAACCGATTAGATAGCATAGACTAAAAGGTAATAGGCGCAATCCAACCCAAAGTGCTAAATTATGGTTAATAACGTAATTTGACAAACCAAATGCAAATTACTAAAGTGCCAACCAGTAAGAGCCAGATAAAAGATAGGATGGCCGTATGAATACCAAGCTTTTCAACCACAAAATCATTCAAAGCGCGCTTGATCTTGATGTTTATAAGATCAACATGATGTGCGCTGCTTATCGGCTCTATCCTGAAACTCAAGTACGTTATGAGCTCATTGTTCGTTCAGATGAAAACCTGACTGGTTTTAAACACCAAATAGAGCAAGAGATTAACAAACTCACTGACTGTCATTTTAATCGTGATGAAATAGACTATTTACACTGCCAAGCGCCTCATCTCGACCAAGGTTTTCTGAGCTACTTAGCGAAATTCAGATTTGCTCCAAAACAACAAGTGACCGTATCCGTCGCTGATGAGCATGGTCAAAATCAATTAAAAGTCTCCATACAAGGGATTTGGCATGAAACCATTTTGTATGAAACCTTGGTGATGAGTATTATCTCGGAAGTGCGTAACCGTGAGCTGTGGAGTGGTATTCCCTACGCGCAATTTCACAATGTTTTGCAAAATAAGGTCAACAAACTAAAAACTGAGTTAGCCCGACACGAAATTACTAATTTCCAGTTTTCTGAGATGGGTAGCCGCCGCCGCTTCAGTGCTCAGGTTCAGCACGATGTGGTTGACTATTTTCGTCAACATGCGCCAGAGCTGATGTCTGGTACTAGCAATTACCACCTTGCTAAAAAATTTCAACTGACCCCAATTGGTACTGTTGCGCACGAATGGTTTATGGCCCACCAGCGACTAGTCGACACGGCTCAATCCCAAGCAATCGCCCTAGATAGATGGCACGAAACTTTTAAAGGCAAATTGGGCATTGCCCTTACCGATACCATTGGCATAGATGCATTCTTAAACGACTTTACCGCGCAGCGCGCCAACGCTTACGCTGGGGTCCGTCACGATTCAGGATGTCCATTGATATGGGGCGATAAGATGATTGCTCACTATCAAGCTTTGGGTATTGATCCAATGTCGAAAATATTAATTTTCACAGATAGCCTCGACTTCGACAGAGCGCTAGAGATTTGTCAGTACTTCAGTCAAAGAGCGAATATTAGTTTTGGAATTGGTACATTCTTAGCTAATGATATGGGCGATTGGCAGAGCCATAATAAGCGATATAAGCCATTATCGATGGTGATTAAAATGGCGCAATGCAATGGTAAAGCAGTCGCGAAAATCAGTGATGAACCGGAAAAAGCGATGTGTGAAGATCCGCTCTTTCTTAACCACTTAAAACAATATTTTGGGCTGGACGTTGAGTTGGACAGAGCAAGCTAAGCCTGACTGCACAATTTTTACCTTTTTAAACACATCCTCTTCATTTTAACCCCTTACGATTGTATGGTATTTGTGCAACTTAAAGTAAGTCATGACGAGGTCGTACAGGCAATTTGTGCTGGTTATGAAACTCATAACTAGACAATTAGAATGTAGATACGAACTCTCTAACGCTTGCGTCAGGAGTTGTCTTAACAACCATTGAACGCGCAGACTGAAGAAGAACTAAAGATCGATCTATAGCGATGGAACGTTCCTTGGTACACAAGGAAAACGCACTTCTTTTGGGTACTCAAAGTTAACCCATTGAAAGGGAAAGTAAAAACGAGAATAGTAGCTAGAGTTACGATTTCGAAAAATGCACATCGCGATACCTTGTCGTATCAGTGCCAATTGGGATCACTTGAAATTGATGTAACTATTTGAAATTATTGGAATTGGATAATTTTGGAGCGTACTGCGGGAATCGAACCCGCATCATCAGCTTGGAAGGCTGAGGTAATAGCCATTATACGAAGTACGCTATGTCGTGAAGACCTAGTTAATATGCCACATCTAACTGAAAAGAAAACCCTTTTTTTAACGAAAAACATCCAAGTGAACATTAAACAAGCAAGTTTCATTTAATAGATTAAAAATTGCGCTTAACTTGTTTTGAACTGCGGTTATATTAAAACACCGTCAGTGGCATGTTCTGTGATTATTTGCTTTAATAACCACACATTCTTTAGATATTTAATCCTATGCCATTTCATCGACTTCTTATTGTTACTCTTGTTGCGCTGTTTTCAGGCTGTGCAATGTACGCTGGTCTTAATTACGACCAATTATTTGGTGAGCCAGAAGTTCAAGCTAGGCAAACGCCTCTGGATTCTCAACACGCAGAATTCTTCTTAAATCAAGTTAAACCGATTATTGATAATCGCTGTGTTGTTTGTCACGCCTGTTATGATGCGCCTTGCCAATTGAAAATGTCTTCTGTGGAAGGTATCGATCGCGGCGCGAGTAAAGATCTCGTTTACCAAGGCACTCGCCTAACCGCATCGAAGCCGACCCGCTTGTTTGAAGATGCTGAATTTACTCAACAATGGCGAGACTTTGGCTTTCACCCTGTGCTGAACGAACGGGACCAAACCCCTACCGCCAATATGGAAGCTGGATTAGTGGCAAAGCTACTAATGCAAAAAGAAACTCACCCGCTCCCTTCACAAGCTCAGTTAGAAGGGTTTGATTTTTCAATAGATAGAGAACAGATTTGCCCAACTATTGAAGAATATTCAAAATACGAAAAAGACTACCCAACGTGGGGAATGCCTTATGGTATGCCAAACCTAAGTGATCATGAATACAATACATTGCTGGCTTGGCTAAAAGATGGTGCATTGATGAACGCGCACATACCGCTAACGGCAGAACAATCCACACTTGTCGATCAATATGAAAAACTGTTGAACTACAGTGCCAGAAAAAATCAGCTGACGGCTCGCTACATTTATGAGCATCTATTTCTCTCACACCTCTATTTCTCTGAGCTTGCAGAGCAACCAAGGTTCTTCTCATTAGTCCGTTCAGCGACTCCCCCTGGTGAACCAGTCAAGCGTATTAGCACTCGCAGACCTTATGATGACCCAGGGGTAGACCGAGTCTATTATCGCTTAATACCAGAACAGGGCAGCATTGTTGATAAAACACATATGCCCTATGCTCTAAACAAAAAACGGATTGAAGATTGGAAAACGTGGTTCATTGATACCGATTATCAGGTAACTGAGCTACCGAGCTATGATGTTAAAGTTTCGGCAAACCCAATGACGGCTTTTGATGCGCTTCCCGCTAAAGCTCGCTTCAAATTTATGTTGGATAACGCTCAAAATACGGTCATGGCCTACATAAAAGGTCCTGTATGCCGAGGGCAATTAGCACTCAACGTAATTAACGACCGCTTTTGGGTTTTCTTTATTGACCCAGAAAAAGCCGATTTACCGGAAGTTAACGATTTTTATCGTTCACAAAAAAACAATTTAGAGCTGCCAGGTGAGCTTGAAAGTAATACCTTACCAATTCATAGTTGGATACATTTCTCCAAACAGCAAGCGCGTTACTTACAAGCAAAATCTGAGGCGAGTAATCAGTGGTTCAAAAATGGTGAAAACCTCACAACTGATATTCTATGGACCGGCGATGGTGTAAACCCTAATGCCGCACTCACGGTGTTCCGTCATTTCGATAGTGCCTCGGTTGTACAAGGCCTAGTTGGGGAAAAGCCCAAAACGGCTTGGATTTTAGATTATGCGCTGCTCGAACGAATTCATTATTTATTAGTGGCAGGGTTTGATGTTTACGGTAACTTTGGCCATCAGCTCGTAACACGAATGTTCATGGATTTTCTGCGACTTGAAGGGGAAAGTAATTTTCTCTCACTTTTACCTCGCGACGTTAGACACAAAGAGCACTCAGATTGGTATCAAAATCAAAGTAAGCATTTAAGCGATTACTTACTACGAAATGTTGCTCCATTTGATCAGCCTACTGGTGTTGTATATCACTCTGAAAACCAGAAATCTGAACTGTTTGATATGCTCAAAGAAAAACTAGAACCCGTGCTGTCTGATCATTTTGATATCGTCAACACTGGTTTTTCTCAACAAAATGAATGGTTACTTTCGGGGGTCAATAAGATAAAGGGAGAAGGCTTACTTTCAATACCCCAGGTCACCATGATAATGATCAAATCAAAGCAAGGGCAAGAACAGTTATTTACACTACTACATAACAATGCGCACACTAACATTTCGAGCTTATTCGATGAAAAAAGTAACCGCGACCCGAAAAATGATGATTTGACCATAGTCAGAGGTGTTCTAGGTAGTTATCCCGAGGCTTATCTGTCAATGGAAGAAAAAAATATTCCTGAATTGGTTGAACGCCTAACCAATATGCGAAGTGAAGAAGATTACGTTAAGCTATTAGATAGATTTGCAATTCGTCGTAGCTCACCAGACTTTTGGCCATTTAGCGATAAAGTTCATGCTTGGTATAAGAAAAATCAACCTATCGAATTTGGTTTACTTGACTACAATAGATTTGAGAATAGATAAAAATCACTTAATCAGTGGATACAGGAGGTGCGCGATGGCAATACGAGATAACATTGAAGCACTTGAACAGCAAATTTATGTTGCATGCTCAGAAGGTGACTACGAAACGGTTAACCAGTTAGAGTACCAATTGGAAGTGCTACTAAGTAAAGCTGATCACCCTTTCGACGACGAGTCACCATTAGATGATGACAAATGGCGTTGAAAATTAATAAAGTGTATTAGTTCCGACTAGATCTGACACTTCAATTTGAAAAGAAGAGAGTTACCCGCTTTGATTAAAGGTGCTTAATCACTAATCAAAGACAAAAAGAGGTAACTCTCATGCTTCATACTAGCAATC